>NZ_NRDQ01000005.1 GCF_002878455.1 Janthinobacterium sp. AD80 | reverse complement strand
CTCCACCTCCGCCTTGCCGCCTGCCACGTTGACGGCGCCAGCGGCGGCCGATCCTGCCGCAGCCGCCCCGGCCACCACCGTGCCCGTCACGCCACCCACGACTCCTGCCCCACTGCCCGCCAATGCCAAATAGCACACCCGCCGCCAGCCTCACCGCCCATCCCACGATCAAACGCCGCCTGATTTCCATGGTGTACGAGTCCCTGCTGGCCCTGGCCGTGCTGTTCCTGCCCTTCCTGGTATTTGAATTGATCGTGCAAGGCGCGCACACACCGCTGACGGAACACATGCGCCAGTGCCTGGCCTTCCTCGTCATGGGCGCGTATTTCATCCACCAATGGAGCCGTGAAGGACAGACCCTGGCCATGAAGACGTGGCGCTTGCAAGTGGTGCTGCCGGGCCATGCCCATGTGCCGCTGCGCGTGGCCGCCTACCGCTACGTGCTGGCCTGGATGTGGCTGCTGCCGGCCCTGCTGGTGGCCTATCTGTTCGACCTGCAGCACTGGGCGGCCCTGGGCGCCATCGGCGTGGGCATCCTCGCGTGGTCGGCCACGGCCCTGTTCACGGGCAATGGCCAGTTCCTGCACGATAAATTGCTGGGTACGCAGATCGTGCAATTACCGGCGCCCGCGAAGAAACCAAAGAAAGTCGCTGCCTGAGTTTTTATGCGGCTTGACCTGGGTCATTGAAGCGCCACGGGGGCTCTGCGATCATGGCGTGCCATGAATAATACTGCCCCCCTCCCCCACACACGTTTCGCCAAATACCGCGCGGAAGTCTGCAGCGAAGACGACGTCAGACATCTGGTCCACACCTTCTATGCGGCCGCGCGCGACGACGCCATGCTGGGCCCCATCTTTGCCGCCGAGGTCAAGGACTGGGACGCCCACCTGGCCACGCTGGTCGATTTCTGGTCAGGTTTGCTGCGCGGCACCATGCGCTACCACGGCAAGCCGCTGGCACAGCACGCGCAAATGGAACACCTGACGCCCTGCATGTTCCGGCGCTGGCTGACCCTGTTCTTCGCCACCACGGAAAGCATGGGTAATGCGGCCCTGCAAGAGAAAGCCGACACCATCGCCCTGAATATCGCCGAACGGCTATGGAAAAGCTTTGCGGAAAGCCATGCCATCACGGCGCCGCAGATTTAGAAGCGTTCGTAGCCCTGCAGATAACGCCATTGCCCCACGGGCATGGCGCCCATGGAAATGCGGCCGATGCGCAGGCGCTTCATGCCGACGACGTCCAGGCCCACCATCTTGCACATGTGGGCGATCTGGCCCGGCTGCACGTTTTTCAGCGCAAAACGCAAGCGCGTTTCATTCTGCCAGCTGACCTTGATCGGCGGCAAAGGCTTGCCATTGAAGGGCAAGCCGTGGTTCAGCAGCGCCAGACCATTTTCCGCGATATCGCCCGATACTTCCACGATGAATTCCTGCTCCACCGTTTTCGCTTCATCGACCAGCTTGCGGGCCACGCGGAAATCCTGCGTAAATACCAGCAGGCCGGAGGCCATGGTTTCCAGCGGATTGGTGATGGTCAGGCCGATCAGATGACGCTTGAGGAAGCGCGTGACGGAACTGGGCGCCACATTGTCGGGCGTGAAGATCTCTTCGGGACGCAGGCAGCCGAGGGCCGGCTTGCCTTCGCTGCCGACACCGCCATTGATGCCTGCCGGCTTGTGCAGCAAAATCGTCACGGGCGGCATCTCATCCAGCGTGGCGTTCGGCAACAGTACCACCTCCTGGTTATCCGCCACGCGCGCACCGGCCTCTTCCACCAGCACGCCATCGACCGTGACCCAGCCGCCCTCGATATACAGTTCGGCCTCGCGGCGCGAACAGGGCACGTCTTCAGACAGGCGCTTGGCCAGGCGGACGGTGGGCATTTCGTGTGGTGTGGTCATGGGGATGCGCAAAAAGCAAGAGGAGGAGAAAGGCGGTATTGTAACCGACCGGCTCCTCCCTCTTGTTGATTGCGCGGGTGTTGGTCGGATTACGCGCTCGTGCGCTAATCAGACCTACGTGACCCGCTTGCCGTTGCTGGTGTTTGTCGGATTACGCGCTGTCGCGCTAATCCGACCTACGCGACCTGCGCGGCCGTGGCGGGTTTCGTAGGTTGGATTAGCGGAACGCGTAATCCAACAATCAGACCTAAGTGGCTTGTTGCCGTTGCTGCTGATTACCCGGTGATTGCCGGATTACGCTGCGCTAATCCGGCCTACGCGACCTGCTGGCCATTGCTGGTGTTTGTCGGATTACGAGCTGTCGCGCTAATCCGACCTACCCGACCTGTCCGACCTGCGCTGCCGTGGCTGGTTTGGTAGGTTGGATTAGCGGAACGCGTAATCCAACAATCAGACCAACGTGGCTTGTTGCCGTTGTTGCAGATTACCCGGTGATTGTCGGATTACGCTGCGCTAATCCGGCCTACGCGACCTGCTGGCCGTTGCTGGTGTTTGTCGGATTACGCGCTGTCGCGCTAATCCGACCTATGCGACCTGCTCGACCTGCGCTGCCGTGGCTGGTTTGGTAGGTTGGATTAGCGGAACGCGTAATCCAACAATCAGTTTCGCAGGCTGGCTTGGCGGCTTGCCGCACCATCCGACAAGTCAGGCTGTCGCCTTGGCCAACTCTTCGGCAAAGAAACGGTGGCCCATTTCTTCCAGGCCCAATGTCTGCAGCACTTCCTGCAGGCGCTCGGTCGGACGCTGGCGCGGCAGGTTTTTATAACTGGCGATGATCAGCTCATTTTTCATCGAATGCTCCCAGCCCACCAGTTCCGTCACGCTGACCTGGTAGCCGTGCGCTTCCAGTTGCAAACAGCGCAGCACGTTGGTGATCTGGCTGCCGAATTCGCGCGTGTGCAGCGGGTGGCGCCACAGTTCCGTCAGCACATTCTTGCCCAGGCTCTTGCCCTTGTTCTTTTTCAGCACGGATGCCACTTCGGCCTGGCAGCATGGCACCAGCACCATGAACTTCGCCTTTTTCTTCAAGGCGAAGTGGATCGCGTCATCGGTGGCCGTGTTGCACGCGTGCAGGGCCGTGACGATGTCGATCTGCTGGGGCAGCAAGTTTGACTCCGTCGATTCGGCCACGGACAGCGGCAGGAACGACATGCCGGGGAACTTGAACTTCTGCGCCAATTCCTGCGAACGCTGCACCAGCTCTTCGCGCGTCTCGATGCCGTAGATGTGCGAACCGTCGTTGCCGTTCTTGAAGAACAGGTCGTACAGGATGAAGCCCAGATACGACTTGCCGGCGCCGTGGTCAACCAGCGAGACGCCGGGATGGTCCAGCTGCACTTCGCGCAGCAACGGCTCGATGAACTGCGTCAGGTGGTACACCTGCTTGAGCTTGCGGCGGCTGTCCTGGTTCATCTTGCCGTCGCGCGTCAGGATGTGCAATTCCTGCAGCAAGGCGACCGACTGGCCATCCTTGATCTCGGGCATGTTGCTGGCGGCCGTGATGATGTCCTTCGGCGCGGCGACTGCGGTGGCGGCGGCTGCCGCGCCCTTAGCGCGCTTCATCGATCCACGCCATCTGTATCGCTTCAAGCACTTTTTCGCCGCCGCGCGTGTGGTCATCGTCGAAGCCGTCCAGCGCCACCACCCAGTTATGCAGGTCGGTGAAACGCACGGTCAGGGGATCGATGTCCGGATGCGTGTCGAACAGCGCTTCGGCGATCGCGGTGATATCGGACCATTTCATCTTAGTGGCTGCCTTCGCTGACCTGGTTGATCGTGTATTTCGGGATCTCGACGACGAGGTCGGCCTCGGCCACGATGGACTGGCACGACAGGCGCGACACGGCTTCCAGGCCCCATGCCTTGTCCAGCATGTCTTCTTCAAGTTCCGTCGCTTCGTTCAGGGACTCGATGCCTTCGCGTACCAGCACGTGGCAGGTGGTGCAGGCGCACGATTTTTCGCAGGCGTGCTCGATGTCGATGTCGTTTTCCAGCAGGATGTCGCAGATGGACTTGCCGGCCGGTGCTTCGATGACGGCGCCGTCGGGGCAAAGCTTGGCGTGCGGCAGGATAACGATTTGTGGCATGGTTTCTTCTTTCAGTCTGTCATTCGGAGCGCGGCCGCAGTTTCGGCGGCGCGCTGTTCAATTAGTCTTGTACGACCTGGTCCAGGGATTTACCCGTCAAGGCAGTGCGCACGCTGCGGTCCATGCGGCGCGAGGCGAAATCCTCGGTACCGTCGGCGAGCAGCTCGATCGCCAGCTTCAAGGCCTGATGGTCGATGGCGCCGCTTTGCGATTGCACGATGGCGTCGCGCACCTTGTTCATCAAACCGTCGACTGTGACGCGCTCGGCGTCATCGAGCAAGCCGCCGTCCTCATCCAGCGCCGACTGCGTGGCCAGCAGGATGCGTTCCGCTTCCACCTGCTCTTCGCGCAGCGCGCGCGCCACCATGTCGACATCGGCCGAGGTGTAGGAATCCTGCAGCATGCGGGCGATGTCGTCGTCGCCCAGGCCGTAGGCCGGCTTGACGCTGATCGACGCTTCCACGCCCGAGCGCAGCTCGCGCGCCGAGACCGACAGCAAGCCGTCCGCATCGACCTGGTAGGTGATGCGGATGCGCGCGGCGCCCGCCACCATCGGTGGAATGCCGCGCAATTCAAAACGTGCCAGCGAACGGCAGTCGCTCACCAGTTCGCGCTCGCCCTGCAGCACGTGCACGGCCAGCGCCGTCTGGCCATCCTTGAAGGTCGTGAATTCCTGGGCTCTGGCGCAGGGAATCGTCGAATTGCGCGGGATGATTTTTTCCACCAGGCCGCCCATGGTTTCGATACCCAGCGACAGCGGGATCACGTCCAGCAGCAGCCAGTCGTCGCCGGCGGCGCGGTTGCCGGCCAGCAGATTGGCCTGGATGGCCGCGCCCAGCGCCACCACTTTATCCGGATCGATGTTCGCGTGCGGCGTCGTGTGAAAGAATTCGCTGACGGCGCGCTGCACATGCGGCATGCGCGTGGCGCCGCCCACCATCACCACGCCGTCGACGTCGTCCGCATCCACGTTGGCGTCGCGCAGCGCCTTCTTGATGGCGTTCATGGTCTTGGCGACCAGGTGCTGCGTCATCTTGACGAATTCCTCGGCCGTGATGCGCAGGTGGATCTCTTCGCCCGAGTTCAGCACGGCGTCGATCGTCGTTTCGGACTTGGTCGACAGCAGTTCCTTGATTTCGCGCGCCTTCACCAGCAGGATCGCCGTATCTTCGTCGGACAGCGGCGCCAGCTTGGCGTGCTCGCTGATCCAGCAGAACAGGCGGCGGTCGAAATCGTCGCCACCGAGGGCCGAATCGCCACCCGTGGACAGCACTTCAAACACGCCCTTGCTGAGTTTCAAAATCGAGATATCGAAGGTGCCGCCACCGAGGTCGTACACGGCGTACACGCCTTCGGACGCGTTATCGAGGCCGTAGGCGATGGCGGCGGCCGTCGGCTCGCTCAACAGGCGCAGCACGTTGATGCCGGCCAGCTGCGCCGCATCTTTCGTTGCCTGGCGCTGCGCGTCGTCAAAGTAGGCGGGCACGGTGATGACGGCGCCGACCAGGTCGTCGCCGAGGGAATCTTCCGCGCGCTGGCGCAGGGTGGCGAGGATTTGCGCCGACACTTCGACGGGGCTTTTCACGCCAGCCACGGTTTTCAGCTGCACCATGCCAGGCGTATCCTGGAAATCATAAGGCAGGTTTTCCGCGTAAGCGATGTCGGCCAGGCCGCGGCCCATGAAGCGCTTGACGGAAACGATGGTGTTCTTCGGATCGGTGGTTTGCGCGGCCAGGGCCTTGTAGCCGATGTTGGCGTGGCCGTTCGGCAGGTAGCGCACGACGGACGGCAGCAAGGAGCGCCCGTCTTCATCGTTGAGCACCTCGGGGATGCTGTTGCGGACGGTGGCGACCAGGGAATTGGTGGTGCCCAGATCGATGCCGACGGCCAGGCGGTGCTGGTGCGGCGCGGTCGACATGCCTGGTTCGGAAATTTGCAGAAGTGCCATTGTATTCGTGCCTCGATTAATTTTTTGCGTGATGCAGCTGATGCCTGTTGCGCATTATAAGACGCGCGCCAGACTGGCGCTTGGCACGCCGGTCAAGCTATCCGGAGATCAGGCTTCGATCGCCTCATAGGCAAAACGGACTTCCTCGCCGAATTTATCGAGGAACATCAGGGCGCGCACGCTTTGCGCGGCATTGACATAGTCGGCAGCGTCGAGCTGCGCACCCACCTGGGCCAGCAAGGTCTTGCGTTCGGCGCGCAGCTGGCGGTCCAGCGCGTCGAGCGCGTCGGCATCCTTGCCGGCGCGGGCATCGCCCAGCTCTTCGCGCCACTCCATCTGCTGCATCAGGAAGCTGACAGGCATGGCCGTGTTCGATTCCGTCTGCAGGTCGACGCCATTGATTTCGCACAGGTATTGGGCGCGCTTTTGCGGGCTTTTCAGGGTCTGGTAGGCTTCATTGGCGCGCGTGGCCCATTGCATGGCCACCCTTTTTTCGGCGCTGCTGGCATTGATGAAACGGTCCGGGTGGACCTTGCCCTGCACATCGCGGTAGGCAGCGTCGAGCGCGCTCATGTCGAGCGCGAATTGCGCCGGCAACTGGAATAATTCGAAGTGGTTTTGCATAATTGTCGGTGGTCGCTGTACCGCAATCGATGGGTACAGCGCACCGACCGGGGTCTTGCCAGCTATTTAAATCCTGAAAGACTCGCCGCAGCCGCAGGCGTCCTTTTCGTTCGGATTGTGGAACTTGAAGCCTTCGTTCAAGCCTTCGCGCGCGAAATCGAGTTCCGTGCCATCGATGTACGGCAGGCTTTTCGGGTCGACGAAGACCTTCACGCCATGCGATTCGAAGACGCTGTCTTCGGCCGCCGCTTCATCGACATATTCGAGCTTGTAAGCCAGGCCAGAGCAGCCCGTGGTACGCACGCCGAAGCGCAGGCCCATGCCCTTGCCGCGCCGTTCGATATAGCGGTTGATGTGCTTTGCCGCTTTTTCGGTCAGTGTGATCATGTATTTCTCCGCTCCTGCTCCCACATGGGAACAGGTATCAAAATCCAACAAATTCTAGAGTGCCTGAAAAACGTTCAGGGCAAGGCGCATTGCCGAAGGCAGTACGACTAGTACGACAAGGCAATGCAACGCCGCCATGGACGTTTTCTCAGGCGCTCTTACGCTGCCGGATGGCGGGTCTGGTAATCCAGCACCGCTGCCTTGATGGCGTCTTCCGCCAAGATGGAGCAGTGGATCTTCACTGGCGGCAGCGCCAGTTCTTCGGCGATCTGCGTATTCTTGATGGCCAGCGCCTGGTCCAGGGTCTTGCCCTTGACCCATTCGGTCACCAGCGAGCTCGATGCGATGGCCGAACCGCAGCCATAGGTCTTGAATTTCGCATCTTCGATCAGGCCATCGGCGCCGACCTTGATCTGCAGTTTCATCACGTCGCCGCAGGCGGGCGCGCCGACCATGCCGGTGCCGATGGTTTCATCACCCTTGTCGAAAGCGCCCACGTTGCGCGGGTTTTCGTAGTGATCGAGTACTTTGTCCGAGTAAGCCATTTTGATGCTCCTTTAATATTCTTGCCGGCCCCATTGGCAGGGGCCACGGTGTTGGTTAGTGGGCAGCCCATTGGATGGAATTGATGTCAATACCATCTTTAAACATGTCCCACAGCGGCGACAGTTCGCGCAGCTTGTGTACTTTCGATTTCAGCAGGTTGACGGCGAAGTCGATGTCTTCCTCGGTCGAGAAGCGGCCGATGGTGAAGCGGATCGAGCTGTGCGCCAGTTCGTCGCTGCGGCCCAGGGCGCGCAGCACGTACGATGGTTCCAGGCTGGCCGAGGTGCAGGCCGAACCGGACGACACGGCGATATCCTTGATCGCCATGATCAGCGACTCGCCTTCGACGTAGTTGAAACTCACGTTCAGGTTGTGCGGCACGCGGTGGTCCATGTCGCCGTTGATATAAACTTCTTCGATCTCTTGCAGGCCCTTGGCCAGGCGGTCGCGCAAGGCCAGGATGCGGCCGATTTCGCTGTCCATTTCTTCCTTGGCGATGCGGAACGCTTCGCCCATGCCGACGATCTGGTGCGTTGGCAAGGTGCCCGAGCGCAGGCCGCGCTCATGGCCGCCACCGTGCATCTGCGCTTCCAGGCGCACGCGCGGCTTGCGGCACACGTACAGCGCGCCCACGCCTTTCGGGCCGTAGGTTTTGTGCGCCGTGAAGGTCATCAGGTCGACCTTGGTCTTTTGCAGGTCGATGACGACCTTGCCCGTCGCTTGCGCGGCGTCGCAATGGAAGATGATGCCTTTCGAGCGGCAGAATACGCCGATCTCGTCGATCGGCTGGATCACGCCGATTTCGTTGTTCACCAGCATCACCGACACGAGGATGGTGTCCGGGCGGACGGCCGCGGCCAGCTGCTCGACAGTGATCAGGCCGTTGTCCTGCGGTTCCAGATACGTCGCTTCAAAGCCGATGCGTTCCAGTTCGCGCACCGTGTCGAGCACCGATTTGTGCTCGGTCTTGACGGTGATGATGTGCTTGCCCTTGGTCTTGTAGAACTGCGCCGCGCCCTTGATGGCCAGGTTGTTGCTTTCCGTCGCGCCGGAAGTCCAGATGATTTCGCGCGCATCGGCGTTCACCAGGGCCGCCACGTGGCCGCGTGCCTCTTCCACGGCTTTTTCCGCCGTCCAGCCATACATGTGGCTGCGCGATGCCGGATTGCCGAACTGCTCGCGCAGGTAAGGAATCATCTTGTCGGCGACGCGTGGATCGATCGGCGTGGTAGCCGAGTAATCCATGTAGATCGGGAAATGCGGTGCGGTTTCAAAGTGCACTTGGCCTACGTTTTTTTCTGGGGCGTTCATCAATAACTCCTGCAATCAGCAACTGGTATTTTTGTCATTATCAACCGAGGGCCGCGTGGTTACGGTGCATCACCATCACGCTTTGCTCGGCATTCTTTTGTCTCTGCTGGTCGACCAGGTCCTGCAAGGACACAGAATCCAGATAATCGACCATTTTTTCGTTGAGTGTGGACCACAATTCATGCGTCATGCAGCGCGCACCCGTGGCCGCGTCGGCGCCATGGCAATGTTCCTTGCCGCCGCACTGCGTGGCGTCGAGCGGTTCGTCGACGGCGATGATGATGTCGGCCACCGTCACCTTGTCCGCACGGCGCGCCAGGCTGTAGCCGCCACCGGGGCCACGGATCGATTCGACGATCTCATGCCGGCGCAGCTTGCCGAACAGCTGTTCCAGGTAGGACAGGGAAATCGACTGCCGCTGGCTGATGCCGGACAGGGTGACCGGACCCTTGCCCTGGCGCAGGGCAAGATCGATCATCGCTGTCACGGCAAAACGGCCTTTTGTAGTCAGACGCATACATCCTCGGTCAACTGTTCAATAACTGGTTTAAAATATTGCGGTTTTTCAACTCCTCAAACCCTGAGTAGTTGAATGATTTAGTCAAGTATAACAAATTCGGCGGGGTTTGTCAGAGCGCCCCTCGATGACCACAGGGCTGGCAGGGGCATGGCCGGCCGCGCCAGGCGCGGCGGCATCAGGAAAACAACAATCGGAAAATCGCCGGCCTCACGGCACCTGACAAAACCGCCGCGAGCGGGAGGGAGAGGTGGCCGAGGAGCGCAACCGTACTTGGTACGGCGGCGCCGCGCCGGTGAGCATCGCAGGCCACCTATGCCGACGCGCAGCAGGTTTGGTCGGGCGCTATCATCCCCGCAGGGCGGTGCGCACCTTCATCAGTTCAAAGCCCAGCAGGTTCAAGCCGTCCCAGGTGGCAGGATCGGCGATGCGCGGATTATCCGACGCCAGGCCCACGCCCCAGATGCGGTCGACGGGACTGGCTTCGACGATGACGCGCTCGCCCGTGCCCAGCAGAAACTTGCGCAGCGCGGGTTTTTGCGAGAACTTGGCGAAGTTGCCATCGAAGACGATGCCGGCGCGCGCCGCCTCCCACACCTTGGCGTCAAAGTTGGCCACCTCGCGCCCCAGTTTCTTGACTTCCGACGGCCGCTCGGCCGCCACGATGCGCGCCTGCACGGCGGTGTCGCCGAACAGGGCGGCCTTTTGCGCCATCATGTAGTGCTCTGCCGTGGCATACGTCACGCCAGCCAGGCTGAACGGCGACGGAAACCACTGGCTGAAACAGCTTTTGTCGGCCACTTGCGGCTGGGCCGGCGTATGGCCCCAGAAATACAGATAGTCGGGCACGCCGCCCGCCGCTATCCACGCCTTCAATTCTTCAGTATTGCTAATTTGCATATTCCCCGGACTTCCGCCAGACAGGCGCCAATTCACTCTCAAGCACGCAACAGCTGCATCGGGCCAAACAGGGCCTGCATGTCGCGATTGCCAATAAAGGACAGATTATACGGATGTTCGGCCGTCACCTGCGGCAGCATTGCCGCCACCGGCAGGCGCTTGACCAGCTCGGCAATCTTGCCCCACAGCACCAGTTGCGGCAAGGTCGCGCCGCCCTGCCGCGCCAGCGCTTCCAGCACTACCTGCAGGAAGGGCAGCCAGCCGCGCGCATCCTGCACGGGCGGCACGTGGGCACGGAACACCAGCGCCGCGTTGAGCAGCAGGAAACCCTGCTCCGTCATCTTGCGCTGCAGCTCGGGCAAGGTCTGGATGACGCCGCTGCCGGCCTGCTGCGCGGCCGCCGCCACGGGCGCCATCGCCGCACCGGACGTATCGCCGCCCTGCAGCTGGCCATCTGCCACCAGCAGCATCTTCATGAAGTTGCGCAGCGACGTGGCGCGGTTGACGGGTTTCGACAGGCCCGTGGCCGACCACAGGCTGCCGACGGCGCCATCCATGAAACACACGCCCGTGGCGCTCTCGGCGCGCGGATACGGCCCCTCGCCCACCAGCACGTGGCGCACCTGCGCCAGCGGCAAGGCAAAAGCGGCAAACAGCCTGCCTTGCGTGGGCAGGTAATCATCGGCGGCCAGCGCCGGCAAATAAGCAGGGTCGGCCGCCATCACGGCGTGCAGGCCGCGCAGCAAACTGGGCCGCCAGGAAGCGTGCGCCAGGGACAGGGCATCGGTGATGCTGGCAGGAATGGTCGGAACGGACATGGAACTGGCGGTCATGGAAGGCATGGTGAATTGCGCAAAGGCAAATTGTAGCGCACGGATGCAAGCTACGGGCCTGCCAGCATTGTTGAAACCGCACAATTGCCATACTCAACAGCAATACCGCAATAGCAACAATACTATCAAAAATTACAATGCATATGCGCCAATGGCGCCCGTCAATGCTAGACTGGTTTCCTTGGAACTTGAGCCATATCAAGAAATAGTGCTTACCGGATTCTCCAATCCACCTACGCTCATTGCGTCCGGGCAAGTTCTAAACAAACTGCCTTTCACATGCATGACCACTACCTGACACGATTGCGCGATACGCCACGCCGGCTCTGGCTGAGCCTGCTCCTATGGCTAGGCTGCGCCATGCCGCTTCCCAGCCACGCGCAAGCGGCGACGGCGCCCGAAACAGCGCACCCGGCGCCGAGGCAGGTGCTGGTGCTGTATTCGCTGGGCAGCGATGCCTCGTCGCTGTGGCAAACGCTGATCCGCAGAGGCATCAGCGCGGAACTGGCGAACCAGAACTGGAGCGCCGCGCCCGGCATCTTTGAAGAACGGCTCGATTCTGTGCGCGTGGGCGAGCAGCCCGCCGTGGCCGGGCTGGAGACCTACCTGCAAACCAAGTACAGGATGGTGCACCTCGACGCCATCATCACGGAAAACTACCTGGCGGCGCAGTTCCTCAGCCAGCACCCGAAGCTGTTTCCCGGCGTGCCGCGCTACTATGTCAACCAGGGACGGCAGGACTGGGCGCCCGGCGACGGCGTCAATCTCGATGTGCACCACGATTTTCCCAAGGCCATCGCCGTCATGCTGCAAGTGCTGCCGGCGCTGCGCCATATCGCCATCGTCGGCGATGGCAGCGCGCGCGGCCAGGCGTGGATCGCCGCCCTGCGCAGCGCCAGCGCGCCCTACCAGGGCCGCCTGCGGGTCGACTTCTGGGATCACCTGAGCCAGGAAGAACTGCGGCGCCGCACCGAAGCGCTGGGCAGCGGCAGCGCCATCTACCTGCTGCCCGTCTACCGCGACGTGCTGGGCGAGCGCACCACGCCGCCCGACGTGGCGCGCGACCTGGCCTCGCGCAGCGCCGTGCCCATTTTCACCAGCGTCGAATCGCTGATACTGCCCGGCGTGGTGGGCGGCTATGTGATCAGCGGAGAAAAAGTCGGGCGCACCATCGCACGCATCCTGCAGGGCCGCGCGCCGGACGCCAATGGCATGCAGGCGTATATCTTCGACGATGCCGCCATACGGCGCTTCGGCTTGCGCCAGCTGCCGCCCGAGGCGCGCATCCTGAACCGGCCGCAGGGGCTGTGGGCGCAATACCACTGGCAGATCATCGCCGGGCTGTCGCTGATCGTGCTGCAGGCGGCGCTGATCACGGCGCTGATGCTGGCGCAGCGCAGCCGCCGCGCCACCCTGGCAACCCTGCATGAGGAACGCACGCTGCTCGAGGAGCGGGTCCTGCAGCGCACCCTGGAACTGCTGGTGGCCAATTCGCGCCTGGAGCAGCAAGCCACGACGGACCCGCTGACAGGGCTGGGCAACCGCCGCATGATGACCCTACGCCTGGGCGAGGAGCTGGAACGCGCGCAGCGCTTCGGCCACACGCTGTCGCTGCTGATGATCGACATCGACCACTTCAAGCGCATCAATGACCGCCATGGCCACGACGCGGGCGACCGCGCCATCGTCGCCGTGGCGCAGGTCCTGCGCAGCGTCACGCGCGGCATGGATACGGCGGCGCGCTTCGGCGGCGAGGAATTCGTGCTGCTGATGCCGGAAACGCCGCTGCCGGTGGCGCTGGAAGTGGCCGAGCGCCTGCGCATCGCGGCGGCCCACCTGCGGGTGGAGTGCGATGACGGCCAGCTGGTCAATCTGACCATCAGCATCGGCGTGACGTCGAGTGCGCCGCAAGCCACGGCGCCAGCCCGGCGGGAACCGGACAGCCTGACCGACCTGCTGATCCGCGCCGACCAGGCCCTGTACCGCGCCAAGCACGCCGGGCGCGACCGGGTGGAGTGGGCCTGAAGCCGCCCTGCCGCCGCCCTCCTGATGTCCTATTCCGCGTCAGGCTGCCGCGACGGATGCGCGGCGGCAAACGCCGGCAAGCTGACGCAATGCGCGTGAATGCGCGCCACGCGCGGATAAGGCGCGAGATCGATGGCGAAGCGCTGCGCATTGAACACTTGCGGCACCAGGCAACAGTCGGCCAGCGTCGGGCCGTCGCCGTGGCAGAACAGCCGCGTGCCCTTCGGGTCGCCCTGCGCCAGCAGCGCCTCAAACGCCGCCAGCCCTTCGGCCATCCAGTGGCGGTACCACTCCTGCTTGGCCTCTTCCGACAGGCCCAGCGTGTTCTTCAGGTATTTCAGGACGCGCAGGTTCGTCAGCGGATGGGCGTCGCAGGCGATCGCCAGCGCCAGCGCGCGCACTCTTGCCCGCCCGAGCGCATCGGGCGGCAGCAGCGGCACGCCGGGGCGCGTCTCTTCCAGGTATTCCAGCATGGCCAGCGACTGCGTCAGGATGGCGCCCTCGTCGTCGAGCGCCGGCACCAGCGCCGACGGATTGACGGCGCGGTAGGCCGGCAGCAGCTGCTGGCCGCCGTCCTGCAGCAAATGCACGGGGATGCTGTCGTAGGCAATGCCTTTCAGGTTCAGGGCAATGCGCACGCGGTAGGCGGCCGAACTGCGAAAATAGGTGTACAGCTTCATGGGGCGCCCTCCCCTCAGGCGCGCGTGGCGCCAGCGTACGGGGCCACCGTCTGCTCGATGCTGCCGAAGATGCTGGCGCCGGCCGCGTCGCGCATCTCGATGCGCACCGTGTCGCCGAACTTCAGGTAGGCCGTCTTTGGCGCGCCGTGCTCGATGGTTTCGTACATGCGCACCTCGGCCAGGCAGCAGTAACCGACGCCGCCGTTCTCGATGCTCGATCCGAACAGATTGCCCTGCTTGTTCGACACGGTGCCGGAACCGACGATGCTGCCGGCGCCCAGTTCGCGCGTCTTCGCGGCGTGGGCAACCAGCTGGGCAAAATTGAACGTCATGTCTTCGCCCGCATTCGGCTTGCCGAAGGGTTTGTCGTTCAGCTCCACCAGCAGCGGCAGGTGCAGCTTGCTGTCAGCCCAGTCGGCACCCAGTTCATCGGGCGTGACGGCGACGGGCGAAAAGGCGCTGGCCGCCTTCGACTGGAAGAAACCAAAACCTTTCGCCAGTTCGCCCGGGATCAGGTTGCGCAAGGAGACGTCGTTGACCAGCATGACCAGGCGGATGGCGTTCGCCGCGTCGGCCACGCTGGCGCCCATGGCGACGTCGCCCGTGACGACAGCCACTTCCGCTTCCAGGTCGATGCCCCACTCTTCCGACAGGGCGAAGATCGGGTCGCGCGGGCCAATGAAGCTGTCCGAACCGCCCTGGTACATCAGCGGATCCGTGTAAAACGAGGCCGGCACTTCCGCGTTGCGCGCCTTGCGCACCAGTTCCACGTGGTTGATGTAGGCCGAACCGTCGGCCCACTGATAGGCGCGCGGCAGCGGCGAGTGGCACAGGCTGGCGGCAAATGGCTGGGCGCCGGCCGCCGTGCCCGCGTTCAGGGCCGCGTAGGCGATTTCCAGCCTGGGCGCGATGCTGTCCCAGTCGTCGAGCGCCGCCTGCAGGGTGGGCGCGATCTCGGCGACGGCGAGGCACTGGCGCAGGTCGCGGCTGACGAGGATCAGGGCGCCGTCACGGCTGCCGTTTTTCAGGGTGGCGAGTTTCATGGTATTCCTTGTTCGATGGTTGTTTGAAGTGGCGTCAGCGTGGGGATGTGCGCTGCGGCTCAGGCCTCGGCCGGCGCATGCATCCAGGCGGCGTGCTTCGGTGCGCGGCGCGTCTGCGACCATTCTTCCAGCATTTCCCATTTGACGGCGTCCAGTTTGGCCATCATCTCGGGCGTGCCCACGTTGGCCGCCAACTCCAGGCGGTGGCCGTTCGGGTCAAAGAAATAGATCGACTGGAAGATGGCGTGGTTCACGGGACCGAGCACCTCGATGCCGCCGGCGACCAGGCGCTCCTTGGCGGCCAGCAGTTCGTCCATGCTGGCCACTTCCAGCGCCAGGTGCTGCACCCAGGCCGGGGTATTGCGGTCGCGGTCCATCGGCGGCTGCGTCGGCAGCTCGAAGAATGCCAGCACATTGCCCTGCCCCGCGTCGAGGAAGACATGCATGTACGGGTCCGGCGCCTTGGTCGATGGCACCAGGTCTTCGGCGATGGCGAGGACGAAATTCATGTTCAAATGCTTGACGTACCACTCGACGGTTTTCTTCGCGTCGATGCAGCGGTAGGCGACATGGTGGATTTGCTTGATTTTCATGATGTTTGTCTCCGATGGATGCGCCCGGGGCGCGATGGCTGGCGTATTTTTCAGCTTTTCACCATTAGAATCGAGTTGCAGCTATCATACAAACAATTTTTATCCATCGATTTATCGGATTATCTTATGAGTCCCAGCTTGCGACAGATGCGCGCCTTCGTGGCGCTGGCCAAGACCGGCAGTTTTACCCTGGCCGCCGAATACCTGCACGTGACGCAGTCCGCCTTGAGCGGCTTGATCAAGGAACTGGAAAGCGTGCTGGGGGTGCGCGTGGTCGAGCGCAGCACGCGCAAGACGCAGCTGTCGGAAATCGGACGCGAACTGTATCCGCTGTTTGAAAAGATGATAGAGGATCTCGATGGCGCCATGGCCGGCATCGCCCAGCGCAAGGCACTGAAAACGGGCATGGTGCGCATCGCCGCGCCGCAGATGATGGCCTGCACCCTGCTGCCGGAAGTGATCGCCGCCTATCGCCAGGCGCACCCGGAAGTGCAGCTGCGCCTGGTCGACTGTCCCGTGGAGAATGTCTCGGCGCGCGTCTTCAGCGGCGAAGTCGATTTCGGCATCGGCCCCGAGCGCGATCCGACGGCGGAAATCGCCGCGCAGGTGCTGTTCGAGATGCCCTTCGTGCTGGTCTTCCCCGAGCAGCACCCGCTGCAGCAGAAAGAACGCGTCACCTGGGCCGACGTGGCCGACTACCCGTTCATTTCCCTGCAGGGCCAGTTCACGGAACGCCTGCTGCGCGACATGCATGGCTCCTTCCGCGACCTGTCGCTAAATCCCTACAATGAAGTGACCTTCATGACGACGGCGCTGGCCATGGTCAGCGCCAACCTGGGCATCACGGCCTGCCTGCCGTATGCGGAACCGATGGTCAAGCTGTATAAACTGCAGATGCGCACCCTGCACGAGCCGGAACTGACGCGGCGCTTTTTCGTCTACACCAAGACGGGCCGCTCGCTGTCGCCGGCGGCCGAAAGCTTCATGGCCTTCCTGTTCCAGTTCGTCGAGACGCACGAGTGGAATGTGGGCGGCGCGCGCGACGCAACGCCGGCGGGCAGCGCGGCGGGCAGCGCCTTATAATCCAGCATCGTCCCCTTACCGCTTACGCCATGACCCAGCCTGACCTGTCGTCCATCGACGCCGCCACCATCGCCATCAACCAGCGCATGAACAAATTCGACGGCCACGAACAGGTCTGGCTGTTCGGCTACGGTTCGCTGATCTACAAGGCGGACTTTCCCTACATCGAGCGCCGTGCCGCCAGCATCGAAGGCTGGACGCGGCGCTTCTGGCAAGGGTCACACGACCACCGCGGCACGCCGCTGGCGCCGGGCCGGGTCGTCACCCTCGTGCCGCAGGCGGGCGCCGTGTGCGACGGCATGGCCTACCTGATCACGCCGGAAGTCTTTGCCCACCTCGACCACCGCGAAAAGAACGGCTATCTGCGCCTGGCCACCGACATCACCTTCGACGATGGCAGCAAGGTCGAAGGCCTGGTGTACATCGCCAACGAGGAAAACGCGGCCTTTCTGGGCGCCGCGTCCGAATTCGATATCGCGCGCCAGATCGCCCGGTCAAGCGGCCCCAGTGGCCCAAACAGCGACTACCTGCTGCACCTGGCCAGCGCGCTGCGCGAACTGGGCAAGGCCGACCCGCACGTCTTCGCCATCGAACAGCATCTGGCGCAGCTCAGGGAAACGCCAGCCACGGACCCGACGCCCTGAGCCTTCCGCGCCAGCGCAGCTGACGACATAGCAGACAGCCTAGCAGACTGGATAGCAGACAGCGCAGCGGACAACGCAGAACCAGCACAGCAAGCAGCACAGCAGACGCGCGCCACCGGCACGTGCCACCAGCCGCGCCCTCTTCACAGCGTTGCCCCTGCGCACGGCACGGCGGCACGCCTGGCTTCCGGCTAAGGCAGCACCGCACGTTCTAAAACAAGTCCAGCTGCCCGGCATTCCCCCCTTTCGCCTTGTTGCCCAGCGGCGGCACCACCAGCGGCCGGCGGAACTGGGTGCAATCGAGCTGCTTGAAGCGGCCGCCCTTGCCGTGCAGGCCCAGCCGATGCACGGCTTTTTCAAAGCGCTGACGGATGAGGTCAGCCCAGACGCCTTCGCCCTGCATGCGCGTGCCGAACGCGCTGTCGTAATCCTTGCCACCGCGCATTTCCCGCACCCGGTTCATCACGCGCTGGGCCCGCTCCGGGAAGTGCGCTTCCAGCCACTGCTGGAACAGCGGGCTCACTTCCCATGGCAGGCGCAGCACCACGTAATGGGCGTGGATGGCGCCCGCGTCGCGCACGGCTTCGAGCAGCTGTTCGATTTCCGGCTCGGTGACGAAGGGGATGATGGGCGCGATGCTCACGCCAACGGGAATGCCCGCCTCCGTCAAGGTGCGGATGGTGCGCAAGCGCCGCGCCGGGGCGGCGGCGCGTGGCTCCAGGGTGCGCGCGATGGCGGGATCGAGCGTGGTGACGGTGACGGCCACGGCAGCCAGGCGCCTGGCCGCCATGGGCGCCAGCAAATCGATGTCGCGCTCGATCAGCGACGATTTCGTGATCAGCGCCACCGGATGGTCGCACTCGCTCAGCACTTCCAGCACGCGCCGCGTCAGCTGCCGTTCGCGCTCGCACGGCTGATACGCATCCGTATTGACGCCCAGCGCGATCGGTTCCGGCACATAGGACGGCTTGGCCAGCTCGCGCCGCAACAGTTCAGGCGCATTCACCTTGGCATAGATGCTGCTTTCAAAGTCGAGCCCGGGCGACAGGCCCAGATAGCTGTGCGTGGGACGCGCAAAGCAATAAATGCAGCCATGCTCGCAGCCCCGATACGGATTCAAGGATACGTTGAATGGCAAGTCGGGCGAGGCGTTGCGCGTGAGGATGGTGCGTGCCTGCTCATCGCTGACCTGCGTCTTCCAGGCTGGCGCGCCGCCTTCCCCCTCCGCCTCGTCGTTCCCCGCCACGCTCCAGCCGTCATCGAAGCCGGCACGCGCGTGCACCTCGTAGCGGCCTTGCAGGTTCGATACGGCGCCGCGTCCCTTGCCAGCTTTCAGCGATTGCGGCGGCAGCATCACTTGCCCGGCAAAGCTGTCATCGTGTTCCGGAATGATTGCTTTCATGAACGGCCCCATCAACTGTATATACGTACAGTATACTATGCCGCTGTTCGGCCAAGATCAAGGGCTGCCATGGTGCTATTTCAAGCTTTTTCACCGTGCGGCATGACATAACTCAACTGCTGCGCGACAAAACCGTCAAACGCCGCGATCAGCGGAACGAAACGCGGCACGTCCTGCTCCAACTGCATCAGGGCATAGCAAGTCGCTTCCAGGGTCGATAACTGGTCGGGCGCATGCGCCTTGCGGATCAGGTAATGGGAGGCGGGCGTGTCACGCAATGGCAGGCGTGGCAATTGCTGCAACTGCGGGTTCAGGTACAGCATCTTGCGGCTCTTGCGCCAGGTGCCGTCCAGCACCACCAGGCGCAGCTGCGCAGGATCGAGCAGGATGGCCGGGTCGAGCGCGGGCGGCGGCGCGATGCCCAGCGAACGGTCGCCCGGCGTCTCCGGGTACAGCAGTACATTGTGCTTGTCCGCCAGCAGTCCGGCAAGAATGGCCGGGGCGAACTGCTCGCCCGTCAGCATGCGGCTGTTGGGCAGGCTCAGGTGCAGCAAGCGTGCGCTGCCCTTGGCATTGTGGACTTCCAGCGGATGCTGCAGGATCAGCACCTCGACCGTGTGGGGGATGGCGGAAATCCAGCGGCAGATGCAGCTGGCTGTTGCGCGCAGGCAGACGGGGCAGCGCGTGCGCTTGACGGTTGCCGCTGGATGGGCGGCGCCGGTCTGGGAGGGATCAATGGTACTGCGGGTAGTCATGGCGGAGCGCGTTCGCGGTGTTCTTCAAGCCGCGATTGTAGCGCCCGCGCCATGCCTGCGGGTTGTCCGGCGTGGGAAAACGCCAAGCCGCGCGCTGCGCCGCGCTTAGAACTCTTCCCATTCATCGGCGCCCGAAGCGACCGGCGCGCGTGGGCCGGCGGGGCGCAACGTGTCCGCTTTGACTGCCTTGGCAGCGCCACTGCCGGTGCGGGCGGCGGAAGTGGCTATGCCCGCAGTAGCGGTCACGGCACGCCGTGCGACGGGTTTGGCTGCTGCAGGCCTGGCCGCGGCCGGGCGGTTCGCCACGCCTGCCGACACATATTGCTGCGTGGCATCCAGCTTGAACAAGCCCACCACGTCGGCCAGCTTGGCCGCTTGCTCCTGCATCGATTCCGCCGCGGCGGCGGCCTCTTCCACCAAGGCCGCGTTTTGCTGCGTCACCTGGTCCATCTGGCCGATGGCCTGGTTGACTTGTTCGATGCCCGTGCGCTGCTCGTCGCTGGCGTCCGTGATCTGATTCATGATCTGCGTCACGTGGCTGATGCTTTGCACGATTTCATCCATGGTGCGGCCCGCCTTGTCCACCAGTTGCGAACCGGCCTCGACCTTTTGCACGGAATCGTCGATCAAGCCCTTGATTTCCTTGGCCGCCTGGCTGGACCGCTGCGCCAGGTTGCGCACCTCGGATGCCACCACGGCAAAGCCCCTGCCCTGCTCGCCAGCACGGGCCGCTTCGACGGCCGCGTTCAAGGCCAGGATATTCGTCTGGAAGGCGATGGCGTCGATGACGCTGATGATGTCGACGATCTTGCGCGAGGAATCGTTGATCGAGCCCATGGTGCTGACCACTTCGGACACCACGGCGCCGCCCTTGCTGGCGATTTGCGAAGCGTCGATGGCCAGCTGGTTGGCGCTGCGCGCATTGTCGGCATTGAGTTTGACGGTGGAGGTCAGTTCTTCCATGGAAGAAGCGGTCTCTTCCAGAGAGCTGGCCTGCTGTTCCGTGCGCGACGACAAGTCCAGGTTGCCGGCGGCGATTTCACTTGACGCCGTGCTGATGGAATCGGTACCGGCGCGCACCTGGCCGACGATACTCACCAGCTTGTCGTTCATGTTTTTCAGCGCATGCATCAATTGCCCCGTTTCATCGCGGCTTTCGACGACGATATGGCTGGTCAGGTCGCCTGCGGAAACGGCTTCAGCCACCTCGACGGCGCGCGTGATGGGCCGCGTGATCGAACGGGTGATCCAGTAGGCGCAGGCAATGCCCAGCAGGATGGCGGCCACGCCCAGCGAGATCAGCAGCAAGCGGCCATTTTCGTAGCGCGAACGGATTTGCGCGGCGGTATCGTTGAGCAATTTGGCTTCCAGCACTTCCAGCTTTTTCAGCGACGCCAGGTAGATGTCGCGCTTGACGGCCATGTCGCCTTCATACAGGCGCTTGCCCAGTTCCAGGTCGCCCGCGTTCTTGGCCTTGAAGACATTCTTGCGCACCTCGGTATAGGCTTTGCGCGTGCTCAGCACTTCCTGGTACAGGGCCTGCTCTTCCGCATTCAGCTGACTCTTGCCGATATCGTTCTGGATTTCCGTGGCGCGTGCGGACGAGGCCGCCATTTCCGTCTCGAATTGTTTTTGATGCGCGGGATCGCTGACCTTCCAGGCGGCCGCCGTGCGCGCCGCGTTCACCTCGATGACCTTGGTCCACTCGCCGATCAGGCGCTCGTTGCGCACCTTGACGTTGACGAGGGCATCGGTTTCCTTGCTGGCACTTTGCATCTGCACGATGCCCACCACGGTCAAGGACGTCAGCAGCAGCAATACGGCGGCAAAACCGCCACCGAGACGCACGCCAATCTTGAGGTTTTTCATTGCGAGTTTCCTATCTAAAAGAACACTGCACGGTTGCCGCTGGGCTGGCGTTGCTACCATTCACTATAGCAAGCATTTACCGACTGGCAATCGTGAAAGTGGGGCCGCAGGGTGCAGGCATACCCGGCGTCCACGGCGCCGCATATGCACTACCTTGGTGCTGATTGTGAGTGAATCAGGAGGGCATTGCAAGAAATAACATGCAGAAAAGCAACAAGCAGAAGGCAAGGTGCCGCCACGAGCGGGCGGCACGGGGAAAAACTCAGTTTTGTTTCACATAGATCAATTTTGACGTATCAAAACCCAGGCCCTGGGCCTTGTCGATCAGGCGCTGCTGCACGGCGGGATCCATCGTCGGCGTGCGCGACAGCAACCACAAGTAGGATTTGTCGGGCCCGCTGATCAGCGAGTAACTGTAGTCCTGCTGATCCAGGTCGAAGATGATGTAGGAACCATAGAAGGGGCCGAAAAACGACACTTTCAGATAGCCCACATCTTTCTTGTCGACGAAATACGCCTTGCCCTCGGCATCCTTCCATGCCGCATCCGCATCCTTGTAGCCGCGGTTGAGCACTTTCAGACCGCCATCCTGGCGCAGGCTGTAGTCGGCCGTCACATGGCTCAGTCCCCGTTCGAAGGAATGGTCGAGGCGTGCGATCTCATACCATTTGCCCAGATATCTGGTGGTATCGAAATTCGTCACGGGCACGATATTGTCGGGCCGGCCCACGCAGCCGGCCAGCAGCACCATGCACAGCAATAGCAGTTTCTTCATCGTTCTCTCCAAAAGTCATAGTTCAGGGTGGCAGCGCCCGCTCGACGATGCGCCGGATCGCGCCATTGTGCTGCATGCGCACGATGGCTGCATTGAACTGCGCGATGAAATCATCACGGTATGGATACTGTGCCGGCTGGCGCACGGTAAAACCCACGTGCCCCTGCTGGCTGGCCAGCTGCGCCGTCTCGTGGATCGCTTGGCGCGGCGTGCCGGCGCGGCTGTCGCCGGCGATACGCTGCAGTTCCCACTGGGCCGACAGGCGGTCGCTGACATAGCAATCGATACGCCCGCGCATCAGCTTGAGCAAATTCGTGCGCGTGCCCTTGGCAGGATCGAGCACGATTTTGCGCGTTTGCAGGTCTTGCATCAGGCCCGCATCACCCAGCAGAAAACCGGCGTTCACGCCGATGTGCAAGCCGCCATAATCGGCGGGCCAGTGCTGCAGGCTGCGTCTGGCCAGCACGGCCTGATTGCAGAACACCACCAGCTGCTCCATCAGCAGCGGCACGGAATAGCGCACGTACGGCCGCTCGCTGCGCCAGGAATACGGCGGATACAGGGCGAACGCTTCACCCGTCTGCAGCATCACCACGCCGCGCTTCCAGGGCACGGGGCGCAGCTGCACCTGGTACTGCGGCATGGCCAGCGCCGCTGCGCGCACGATTTCCGTATAGATGCCTTTCAGCTGGCCGTTCTCGACATACGAGTACGGCGGATAGTCGTCGTCGCCATACAGTACGACCGGCTGCGCCGCCTGCGCCAGGCCACTGACGGCGAGGGACAGGCATAGCGCGGCAGGGACAAGGAGCGTTCTGAACATGCTGGCAGGGTAGCATGGAAGGCGCCCATCGCGTCAGCCGTTCGTGCTGCCCGTGCCCAGCATTTCGTCGAGCTGCGCCAGGGTGCCCTGGTCCTTGACGACGGCGCGCAGCCACAGGTGCAAGGGCAGTTCGCCCCAGCTGGCAGCCCTGTCAGCAAGGTAGGCTACAGGGCTGTGCGGCTCCGTGCGGCGAAAGAAATCGGCCACCTGGCGCAGCTGGGCCAGTGCCTGCTGGCGCTGCACGATGGCACCGCCGCTGCCGGCGCCTGGCGACGCGCCGGGCGACGCGGACGCAAAATCGGCGCCGGGCGCCAGCGGGGCGATGAAGTGGATGGCGCTTTCCAGCGCTTCGCGGGCGGCGCGAAAGCTGGGGCCGTCGGCGCCGAAGCGCGCGTCGACGCTGCGTTCGAACGCCAGCAGCGACTGCATGCAATACTGCGCATCGGCCAGCAGGGCATCGGAAAAGGCGCGCGGAGTCTTCTGCCGCGCTGTCTCCATCTGTGCCAGGCTGGCGCCCTCCTCGCCATGCGCATCGCCCCAGCCCTGCTCGGGCGCCACGGCATTCGCCGCGCGCTGGCGCGCCGCGTCGAAATCCTGCAGCGCGAACTGGCCATCGGCGCCATCGGTCAGCGGGATCTCGCGCAGCAGCTGCGGGGTGCGCGACAGCAGCCAGAACAGGTTGCCGATGCGCTGTTCATGGTCGCCCTCGTCGGCCGCCGGATACAAGCCTTCCCAATAGCGCTCGCACAGGCCGGCCAGCAGCGCATAGCCATCGCCAAGGCCACGGAAGTGCCGCGTCTTGGCATGCGCCTCGGCCAGCCATACGGCCACGCGCAAGTCCTTGCTGTGCGAGGCGATCAGCTGTTCGCAGCGCGTTGCCACGAACGGCCAGTCCGCCTCCTTGAGCACAGTCACCCACTCGCCCTGGTCCAGGCTTGGGTCGTCGTGCAGGCGCGCCCGCGCGATGGCGTCGAGCTCCTGGCTGAAGGTGATGTCATCGCCGCACGGGCTGACGGCGCTGACGGGGTGCAGCAACTGCTCCAGATTGAACATGGCGCTCTCCGGCGGATGGGTTTATTTAATGGTGTATTTGAACTGCCCCTGCTTGCTGGCGCCGACACGGATGGACGCCACCGGCTCGCCATCGGCCATGCGCGCCAGCACCGCTTCGGCAATCGCCGGCAGCACGCTGCCATTGAGGATCTGATCGACATTGCGCGCGCCCGAATCGACCTCGGTGCAGCGCGCCAGCACCGCCTCGACCAGCGCCGCGTCGTGGCTGAACTGCGCCTGGTGGTTGCGCGCGATGCGCGCGCCGATGCGCGCCAGCTTCAACTGGATGATCTCGGCCAGCACCGTATCGGTCAAAGGATAGAACGGCAGCACCTGCAGGCGCCCCAGCAGGGCCGGCTTGAAATGCGCCACCAGCTGCGGGCGCACCAGTGCTTCCAGCGCGGCCGGCGTGGGCAGTTCTTCCGCTGTGCGGTTCAGGCAGGCGGCCATCATGGCGGCCGACCCCAGGTTCGAGGTGGCGATGATGATGGTGTTGCGGAAATCGACTTCGCGCCCTTCCGCATCATCGAGCACGCCCTTGTCGAACACCTGGAAGAACAGTTCCAGCACATCGGGATGGGCTTTTTCCGCTTCGTCGAGCAGCACCACGCTGTAGGGCTGGCGCCGCACGGCCTCCGTCAGCACGCCGCCCTCGCCATAGCCAACATAGCCGGGCGGCGAGCCTTTCAGGCCGGCCACGCTGTGCGCTTCCTGGTACTCGCTCATGTTCAGGGTGATGAGCTTGCGCTCGCCGCCGTACAGCAGTTCGGCCAGCGCCAGCGCCGTTTCCGTCTTGCCGGTGCCCGATGGCCCCGTGAACAGGAACACGGCCTGCGGCTTGTTGGGGTCATCCAGGCTGGCGCGCGCCGTGCGCACGCGCTGCGCCACCGCATCGATGACGTGATCCTGCCCCAGCACCCGTTCGCGCAGCGCCGAATCCAGCGCCAGCACGCTGCGGATATCGTCCTTGACCATTTTCCCCAGCGGGATGCCGGTCCAGCCGGCGACGATGCCCGCCACCATCTGCGCATCGACTTCCAGCGGCGCCAGTGGCGCTTCGCCCTGCAGCGCCGCCAGTTCTTCCTTCAGCGCCAGCAGGCGCGCCGCGCCGCCTTCGCCCGGCCGCTCGTCGCGCAGCTGCGCACGCAAGGCGCCGATCTGCGCCACCAGCGCCTTTTCGCGTTCCCAGCGCTGCGCCAGCGAGGCGATCGCCGCCTGGCCGCTGTCATGTTCGCGCCGCAGCTGCGCCAGCCGCGCCACACCCGCCTTGCCGGCCACTTCGCCATCGGCCGCCTCGCGCTCCAGGGCGGCAATTTCCGCGCCCCTGCGCTCGTGCTGGCGATGCGCGTTTTCCAGCTGCGCCGGCGTGGCGCTCTGCCCCAGCGCCACCTTGGCGCACGCCGTATCGAGCACGCTGATGGCCTTGTCGGGCAGCTGGCGCCCGCTGATATAGCGGTGCGACAGGCGCACGGCATCGACGATGGCGGCGTCGCGCACGCGGATGCCGAAATGCCGCTCCATCAATGGCGCCATGGCGCGCAGCATGGCGCAGGCGATCTCCTCGCTCGGTTCTTCCACCTTCACGACCTGGAAGCGCCGCGCCAGCGCCGCATCCTTCTCGAAGTATTTCTTGTATTCGCTCCAGGTGGTGGCGGCGATGGTGCGCAGGGCGCCGCGCGCCAGCGCCGGCTTGAGCAGGTTGGCCGCATCGTTCTGCCCCGCCTGGCCGCCGGCGCCGATCATGGTGTGCGCCTCGTCGATGAAGAGGATGATCGGGTGCGGGCTTTTCGCCACCTCGTCGATGACATTTTTCAGACGGCTTTCAAACTCGCCCTTCACGCTGGCGCCGGCCTGCAGCAAGCCCATGTCGAGCGTGTGGATGTGCGCGCCCTGCAGCACCTCGGGCACATCACCGGCGGCGATGCGCAAGGCCAGTCCCTCCACCACGGCCGTCTTGCCCACGCCCGCCTCGCCCGTCAGGATCGGATTGTTCTGGCGCCGGCGCAGCAGGATGTCGACGGCCTGGCGGATCTCCGCCTCGCGGCCGATCACCGGATCGAGCTTGCCGTCGTGCGCCAGCTGCGTCAGGTCGGTGGTGAACTGGTCGAGCGCCGGGGTTTTCGTCGCCAGGGCCGTCACCGGGTCGGCGGCTGTTTCGGCGAGCGGCGGCGCCGCCGCGCTGTCCTCTTCCAGGGAACCGGCCGTCAATTTGTCGGGATGGTGTTTCAATTGCTCCACGCTGAAGCGCGCGAACAGTTTCGAGCCGCGATACGCGAGCTGCGCCAGTTCCGGCTCCGTCAGCAGCGCCAGCAGCAAGTGCCGGCTGCGAATGCTGGCCGGGCGGGCCGCATCGGCCTGCCCGGCAGCCAGCGAGGCGATCAGCCAGGCGTGCTCGAACAGCAGCGGCAAGTGGGGAGAAAACACGGGCGTACGCGCGCTGCCCGTCTTGAAGCCGCCAATCTCGCGGCGCAAGTCCGCTTCCAGCGCCGTCAGGCTGATTTCGCTGCGCCGCGCGATGGTGACGAAATCGCTGCGCTCCTGCTCCAGCAGGGCCAAAAACAGGTGTTCGATATCGACTTCATACTGGCCCAGTCCCACGCAGATGCCGGCGGCGCGCGTGGCGGCCGTGCGCGCCGTGTCATTCAGTTTGCCAATCAAGGTTTTCAGGTTATTGCTCATGCGGCGGCTCCCTTGCGGTTGATCGAATAGCGCAGCGACGACGGCTGCAGCACGGCGTCAAAGTTGACCGCCTCGCCGCCGCAGCGCACCACCAGGGTGCCGCTGATGACGAAGCCGACCCGGTTGATGCCGCCCGCCTCGCGTTCCAGGCGCGCGCGCACATGGCGCAGGCGCGGCTCGTGGCGTTCGATGGCCGCTTTCAGCGCGGCGCAGATGCGCGCACGGTCATCGCTGCTCGACAGGCACATGCCGGCAAAGTCGATCAGGCCATAATTGACGATCGAGGCCGCGCATTCCGGGTAGGCGTCCAGCGCGCCCGCAGGCAGGGCCATGCGCGTATTCAGCAATTCCTCGAGGTCGCGCGCCACCGCGTCCTTCAGCTGTTCCAGCGACAGGTGCGCCACCACGCCACCGGCGCCGCCCGCGCCATGTGCGCCGCCGGCATCGCCCATCAGGCGATCGAACAGGCCCGGTACATAGGTATCCATGCAGGCTCCCGACAAGTCGGCGCGGCGCGCGCCGGAGACTGTCCGCCGCGCGCTGCGCAAGGGTGGATCAGGCCACGCGGTTGGCCGCCAGGTCCCAGCCGCCCGAGGTATTGCCGCCGGCGCCGCCCGTCACTTTTTGCTGCGTGTACTTCCATTTGACTTTCGAGAACTTGAAGCCGACATGCTCGCCGAGGATGTCGCCCTCCTCCACGTTGGGAGTAACGGCGCCGATCAGCACATTCTCGATCTCGATCTCGAAATACTTGACGCGCTCGCCCTGGCCGTCGGCGCGCATGAACTCGAAGCGCGCCTTGGGGATGGTCTTGCCGGCCGAGCAGGTCTGCAGCAGCACCGGCGAGGACAGGTCGGCCAGTTTCGAGATGACGATGTCCTTGTGTTCGCAGCGTTCGGCCGTGTGGCCGCCGCCCGTGGAGGCGGTGGCGGACTTCGGCTGCTCCACGCTCCAGCTGACCGATTTGCACTCGATCCATTCCTTGTGCTTGTCGTCGGTGGACTCGCCCTTGATGCCGTCTATGTGCAGATATACATCGATTGCCATGGTGTGCTCCTGTGGTTGAGGGATGATCCGGGGGATTAGGAATTGGTCGACTTCGGCAACTCCGCGACCAGTCGGAGCGAAACGGATAATTCATCGAGCTGGAAATGCGGCCGCAGGAATGACACGGCGCGGTACACGCCCGGCCGGCCCGGCACTTCATGCACCTTCACCGATGCTTCGCGCAGCGGGAACTGGGCCTTCTGTTCCTGGCTGGCGTTATCGTCGAGCAGCACGTAGGTCATCAGCCAGCGGTTGAGGAAATCCTCGACGTTGGCGGCGGCCGTGAAGCTGCCGATCTTGTCGCGCATCATGGCCTTCATGTAGTGGGCGATGCGCGAGACGGCGAAGATGTACTGCAGCTGCGACGACAGCACGGCGTTGGCATTGGCCGCGTCGCTGCTGTACTTGCGGCTTTTCTGCGCCGACTGCGCGCCGAAGAAGGCGGCGTAGGCCGTGTTCTTGCAGTGCACCAGCGAGATGAAACCCAGATCGCTCAACTCCTTCTCGCGGCGGTCGGTGATCGCCACTTCGGCCGGGCATTTCAGGGCCACGTCGCCCTCGTCCGTCTTGAAGGTGTGCGTCGGCAGGTCGTCCACCAGGCCGCCGCCCTCCACGCCGCGAATGGCGGCGCACCAGCCGAAATCGGCGAAGGCGCGCGTCAGCTTGGAACCGAAGGCATACGCCGCGTTACACCACAGGTATTTCTGGTGGTCGCTGCCATCGACTTCCTCGACAAAGTTAAAACCTTCGACGGTGGTGCCGTCGACGGGATTGAACGGCAGGCGCCCGAGAAAACGCGGCAAGGTCAGGCCCACGTAGCGCGCATCCTCGGACTCGCGGAAGGCTTTCCATTTCGCGTATTCGATGGTGTCGAACACCTTCGCCAGGTCGCGCGGCTTGCCCAGGTCGCCGTAGGTTTCCAGGCCAAACAGTTCCGGTGCCGCCGAGGAGATGAACGGCGCGTGGGCAGCGGCGGCGATGTGCGACATCTGCTCGATGAAATACATGTCTTCCGGCTGGCGCGAAATGGCGTAGTCGCCCAGCAGCGCGGCAAACGGCGCGCCGCCGAAGGTGCCGAATTCTTCTTCGTAGATCTTCTTGAACATGCTGCTCTGGTCAAATTCCAGCGCCGACTGGAAGTCCTTCACCAGTTCGCGCTTGGTGGCGTTGAACATGCGGATCTGCAGGCGCGTGCCCGTGTCGGAATTGCCGACCAGGTAATGCAGGCCGCTCCAGCTTTGTTCCAGCTGCTGGAACGGCGCCGTGTGCATCACTTCACTGAGCTGGGCGGAAATCAGGCTGTCGATTTCCGCCACGCGCGCATCGAGCGTGGCAGACAGGCTGTGCGACACCAGCACCGTGCCATCGAGCACCTGCGTCACCAGTTCCGAGATCAGGTCGCGCGCGCGCGCATGCTCGGCGCCGGACTTGGCGACCCGGCTCTGCTCGACGATCTGGTCCAGCAAGTCCGTCTGGGCGCCTGCCACCGGCGCGCCTGGATTGAGTTGTGCCTGTGCGCTCATCTCAATCCTCCTGGCCGGGGTGCATGGGCGACAGCGCGGCGAGGCTGTCGGTATTATTGAGCACCTCCGTCAGCAGGTCTTCCAGCTTGTCGTTGCCGGCCAGTTTGTTGCGCAAATCGGCCAGCTTGGTGCGCGCTTCGAGCAGCTTGCGCAGCGGTTCGACCTGGCGTACCACCGATTCCGGGCGGAAGTCGGCCATCGAGCGGAAATGCAATTCGACGGGAAAGGTGCCGCCTTCGGCGCTGAGGCGGTTGGCCACGTCGAAGCGTGCCGCCGGCGCCACGCTGCCCAGCACTTCATCGAAATTGTCCATGTCGATGGAGACGAACTTGCGGTCCTTCAGACGCTTCTTTTCCTGCTCGGCGTTACCGCCAAAATCACCGAGCACGCCCATCACGAAAGGCAGCTCCTTGTTCTCTATCGCGTCGCCGATCTCGACGTCGTAGGTCATCTGCACGCGCGGCGCGCGTACCTTTTGCAGGCGTTTCTGGATACTGTCGGACTTGGCCATGTTGCTTCCTTTGCGAAGTGGGAGGGGAGGCGCCGGCTTACTTCAAGCCGCTGAAAGGATCGGCCGTGCTGCCCTGTGACGGCGTGCCTTTGGCAGCCGCGCCAGGCGCGCCGGCCGTGCTGCCGGCCGCGCGTTTTTGCCGCTGCCGGCGGCCGTTTGGCCGGCGGCACCAGCACTTCCTCGCCGATGCTCGCGCGCAGCAGCCGGGCCAGGTCCTGCGCTTCCGAACGCAGCGAGCCATTCAGGTTGTTTTGCCGCGACAGGTCGGCCAGCGCCTTGCCCGACAGGCGCAAGCCGCTGACGGCGACGATGCTGTTGGCGACCTTGTCGTCGGGATCGCGCTCGAGCGCTTCGAGCGCATGGCCGATGGCGTCGCCATACTGGCCGCGGTCAAACTTCATCTGCGCCATCTGCAGCCATGGCGCCTTGTCGGCCGGATAGCTGCTGCCGCCAGCCTTGAGCAAGGCCAGGGCCCGCTCGTGCTGGCCGGCCCGCGCGGCCGCGTCGGCGTCGCTCATCACCTGCGCCAGGGTGGGCGCGGCGGACTTCCTGGGCGCCGCCTGCTCCGTGGTGGCGCAGGCAGTCAGCAGCAAGGCGCTGGCAAGGCAGGCAATTCGGGACAGTGTGGTGGCTGGCATCATCGGGCACTCCTTTGCGTGGAGGACGCTACCGCTGGGAAAGATGGGCGGCGCCTTGGTGGAGGCCATTATTGATCGCCAATTTTTTTGCCAGATTGAGATTAATCAGCAAAGAAGAAGTTCCACTCAGCAGCGAAATTCATGCATCATTTTCCTGATCTGGCACAGGCTTCAAGCCGATCGCCGACGGATTTTGCGCCTGCGCAAGTAGCGCCATGGCATATGCGATTAAATGACTGTAGCAATTACTTTCCACGCGTCATTTTTGCGAAGGCAGGCCATGCGCTCCCCCCTTCAGTTCCGCCTGCCGCTACTCCTCGTCGCCTTGCTGCCGCTGGCTGGCTGCGCGGGCGGCGCCATCGGTTCGCTGGCCAACGCGGCGCTGCAGATGGCCGGCGTGGCCAGGCCGCCGCCCGAGCTGCCCGACGCGCAAAAACCGCCGCGCACGGTGAGCATCCGCCTGCACGCGGCGCAGCGCCTGAATACCGACGCGGATGGCCGGCCGCTGGCGCTGGTGGCGCGCATCTACAAATTGCGCCAGAGCGCCGCCTTCGAGCAGGCGCCCTACGACAGCTTCCTCGATGCGCGCCGGGAGCAGGCCGCGCTGGGCGCCGACCTGATGGAAGTGCGCGAAGTGCTGCTGGTGCCCGGGCAGCGCTACGAGGTGCAGGAAAAAGTCAGCAAGGAAGCGTATTTCATCGGCGTGGTGGCCCTGTTCCGCGCGCCCGCGCCGCAGCGCTGGCGCGCCACGTTTGCCGCCGCCGATGCGGAGCGCGGCGGCATCACCATCGGCCTGCACGCCTGCGCCCTGAGCATGGGCGGCGCGCAGGGCGCCATGACGACAATGGCCGCGCTGCGCTGCCAGTAGACGGTGGCGGAAAGCGGCAAGCGGCAAGCAAGAATATCCAACAGCGACACTCAAGGAGAACAGCATGGGCATGGCAGCGAAAGTCTTGTGGGGAGAGGGCCTGTTCCTGCGGCCGCAGCATTTCCAGCGCCAGGATCAATATCATGAGGCGCGGCTGCACCACACGGCCAGCGCGCTGCATCCGTATCTGTGGGGCGTGGCGCACATGGCGTGGGATCTGGCATCGCTGAAAACCGGAACGTTGCGCCTGCAGGCGCTGTCGGCGATCTTCCGCGACGGCGAAGTGTTCGACGCACCCGGCGACGGCACGCCCGGCAGCGACGCCCTGCCGCCGCCCGTCGACCTGGTGGCGCTGCCGCCGGCGCTGCAGGAAGTGACCTATTACGCCGCCCTGCCCG
>NZ_NRDQ01000049.1 GCF_002878455.1 Janthinobacterium sp. AD80 | reverse complement strand
CAGGCCGCTGAGCTGAACAAGCAGTGGCAAGCCCTGCTGGGACGCCAGGGCGGCATCGCGGCGCGCGACAGCTATGCGGCGCACACGGCGCTGCTGCGCCAGGCGGCCAGACTGGGCCAGCTGGTGGCCGACCGTTCGCACCTGAGCCTGGACCCGGACGCGGGCGCCAACCACCTGAGCGCCGTATTGACGGCCACCCTGCCCGACCTGGCCGAAGGCCTGGCCGACATCGCCGGGCGCGGCGCCGCCTACATCGACACGGGCCTGTTCGAGGCCAACGAGGACCAGCTCGTCAACGCCAACGCCCTGATCGCCCGCCACGAACTGGAACGCCTGCCGGCCCGCTTCGACGAAATCCTCGCCGCCAAGCCGGCCTTGCAAGCGAGCCTGCAGCCCGCCCTGAAGGCCGTGCCAGCCGCGCTGGCCTTCCTGGAACGCACGAAAAACGAAGTGACGAATTCCTACGACCAGACCTCGGGCGCGCAATTCCACGCGGCCGGCATGCAGGCGATCGACGCCCTGCAGGCGCTGTCCGGCGCATCGGCCAGCGCCCTGGACGGCTTGCTGCTTGAGCGCATCGCCCGCGACCAGGCGCGCCGCGCGCTGATCCTGGCCGCCATGCTGCTGGTGCTGCTGGCCGCCGCCTACCTGTGCGCCGGCTTCTATGCCGCCTTCGCGCGCGACGTCACGCAACTGCGCGTGGCCGTCGGCGCGGCGGCGGCGGGCGACCTGTCGCAGCGCATCAGCTCGCAGGCGCATGACGAAATCGGCGACCTGGTACGCGACTTTGGCGCCATGACGCATGGTCTGGCCCGGCTGGTGCAGGAAATCCGTGGCGGCGCGGCCGTCATCGCCGCCGCCGGCGCCGATATCGCGCAGGGCAACCTGGCCCTGTCCGGCCACACGGCCACGCAGTCGGAAGCGCTGGGGGCGACGGTGGACTCGATGCGCGAGCTGACGGCCACCGTGGGCCGCAACGAGGCCGACGTAGGACAGGGCCGTAGCCTGGTGGCGTCGGCGGCCGAGGTAGCCTTGCGCGGCGGCGCAACCGTCAGCGCCGTGGTCGAGACCATGGCCTCGATCAAGGCCAGCTCGCACAAGATCGTCGACATCATCGGCGTCATCAACGGCATTGCCTTCCAGACGAATATCCTGGCCCTGAATGCGGCCGTGGAAGCGGCGCGCGCGGGCGAACAGGGGCGCGGCTTCGCCGTCGTGGCCGCCGAGGTGCGCAGCCTGGCGCAGCGCTCCAGCGAGGCGGCACAGCAGATCAAGCGCCTGATCGGCGATTCGGTGGCCACGGTGGACGCGGGAGGCGAGCTGGTCAACGCGGCCGGCAGCACCATGCGGCAAGTGGTCGACGCGGTGCAGCAGGTGGCCGTGGTGATCGGGCGTATCAGCAGCGCGGGCGCCGAGCAGAACGGCGAGATCGCGCAAATCAACGTGGCGCTGGCGCGCATTGACGACATGACGCGCCAGAACGCGGGCCTGGTCGACGAGGCGCGCGCCGGTTCGCAGCGCCTGCATCAGGAAGGCGAGGCGCTGACGCAGGCCGTCAGCCGCTTCCGCCTGGGCGAAAACGACGAGGCCGGCACGCGCCAGGCGGCGGCGCCAGCCATGCGCGACGGCTTGCCCAGCGTGCGTCCGGCAGGCTTGTGGAGCGCGAATAAACCGCGCGTCATATCACAAAATCGCGCGATACGGCGCAAGGCTAGTTAGTCAAAAGTGTGCGCGTAGGACAAGGACTACAATTTCGCCTCAAAATAGACTACAAAGTGGCGACTGCTAATCTTATGTTCGCCACTAACATAAGCTTTTAAAGTAACTACATCGCGATCTGCACCGCGCGGTCGACAAAAACGCTGTTACCAGATGTGGGCGGCATGATTTATTTGACCAGCAACGCGGCAGTCGCACTCCGATGTAAAAAAAAGCCTGTGAGGAATAATATGAACCATACTCAACTTAGCACCCCGGTCCAGAAGAACCAGTTGCTGCCACGCGCCATGCCGGCGGCGGGCCGGGAGATCAAGCTTGCGTCGCGGGTTAGCCTCAGCAGTGCACAACAGAACGAGCTGCTGGGCGCACTGCCGCGCGCCGCGCTCGAATCGCTGTTCGAAGACCTGGAACTGGTGGAGTTGCCGTTTGGCAAAGAATTGTATGCCTACGGTAACAACCTGGAATACAGCTACTTCCCCACCACCGCCATCATTTCCCTGCTGTATGTCATGGAAGACGGCGCCACCACGGAAATCGCTGTTGTCGGCCATGAAGGCGTGGCTGGCGCCTCGCTGCTGGCAGGCGAACGCGCCATGTGCACGGCCGTCGTGCAAAGCGCCGGCTACGGCTACCGCTTGAAAACGCAAAGCCTGCGCGACGCCTTTAACCAGGGCGGCGCCCTGCCCCAGTTGCTGATGCGCTACACCAACGCCCTGTTCGCGCAAATGGCGCAGAACGCCGTCGGTGGCCGCCACAGCTCGATCGAACAAAAACTGTGCCGCTGGCTGCTCGACCGCCTGGACCGGTCGCCATCGAATGAATTGAAAGTGACGCAGGAGCTGATTTCCATCATGCTGGGCGTGCGCCGCGAAAGCATCACGGCCGCCGCCGGCAAGCTGCAGGACGAAGGCTTGATCCACTATCGCCGTGGCAATATCACGGTGCTGGACCGGGCCGGCCTGGAATGCTATGCGGGCGAATGCTATAAAGTGGCAAAGACGGAATATGACCGTTTGCTGCGCGACGTGTCGCGCTGCTAAGCGCATGCACTGCTGCCGGCAAGCGGGCGGCAGGCAAAAAAATGGCCGGGCTGCATGCCCGGCCATTTTTTTATCTCAAGAAAAATTACGCTTCGGCATCCGCATCGATGTCTTCCGGCTCCGGCGTCAGCGGCAAGGGAATGATGGCTTCCACGCACGTGCCCTTGCCGTCCGGCCCCGAGCGCACAGTTAGCGTCCCACCCAACAGCAGGGCCCGCTCGCGCATGCCCAGCAAGCCATGCGACATGGGTTTTTGCAGCGCATCTTCCGTGATACCGATACCGTCGTCGATGACGCGCAGCACCAGGCCGTGCTCATTGCGCTTCAAGGTCACGCTGACCATGCCGGCGCGCGCATATTTCAAAATATTCGTCAGCGATTCCTGCACGATACGGAACAGGGCAATCGTCAGCGTCGCTTCGCGGTTGTCGATATTGATGGCCACGTCCGTATCGCAGCGCACCGAACTCATGCGCGTAAAATCCTCGCAATAGCTCTCGATGGCGGCGCACAGTCCCAGGTTGTCCAGCAGGCTGGGGCGCAAGTCCTCGACGATGCGGCGCTTCAGTTCCACCGTTTCCAGCAAGGTCGCCTTGGCGCGCCGCAATTGCGCGGCCAGTTCCGGCTGTGTGTGCGCCAGTTGCTGCGTGACGGCGCCCAGGTCCATGCTGATCGACGTCAGATTGGCGCCCAGCTCGTCATGCAGCTCGCGCGCCAGGCGCGCCTTCTCCACTTCATTGACGCTGATCAAATGCCGCGACAGCACGGACAATTGCTCGGTACGCCGGGTCACCGTCGATTCCAGGGTGTCATTGGCATTTTGCAAGGCATACTCGACGGCCGCGCGGTTCTGGAAGCTGCGCCGTACCAGCTGGTAGAACATGATCAGCACGAGGATGGCCAGCGCATTGATGCCGATGCCGAGCAGCACGGCCTTCTGGTACTCATGGTAAAAGGCGGCGCTGCCGGTGCTCAGCGCTTCATTCTGTTCGCGCGTCATGATCACCACCTGCAGGCGAATCTCGTCCATGGTGGCGCGGTCATCCGTCACGCGCGAGATATTGACGATCTCGGCCAGCCCGCCCTGCCTGTAGACGTCGATCGATTGTTGCAACATCGACATCTTACGGCGGATCAAGGTTTTCAGCTGGGCCAGGTTCTTCAGCTGCGTGGGGCTGCCTGCCAGCAAGGTCTGCAGCTCGTTGAATTCGTGTTCGATTTCGGCGGACGCCGTCTTCGACGGCCCCATATAGGTTTCGGAGCCGGAAATGAAGTAGCCGCGCAAGCTGCTTTCCGCATCGAGCACTAGCACGTTCAGATACTGCAGGCGGTCGGCCACGCGGGCACTCTGGCTGAGCAAGGCATTGGTGCCCTTCAGCGACTGCAGATTATGGAAGAGGCTGAAGCCATTGAGTACAAGCAGCAAGGCGCACGTCACGCACAGGATCGTCTTGTACAGGGGCAGGCGGTGATTCGGGGCCGGGTCAGCGGTGAAATACATCCTGATGTGCATCCTTAGCAAGGTTCGGCGCGGCAGAGAGGGCCAGCGCCGGCCAATTATAGTCCTCGCCACAAACTGCTGCACTGCACAACATCAAGTCGTGCCTGGCCAGCTTAGCTGAGCGATCATGGTTCCATGATCGCACCGCAGCGCTAGTCAAGCAAATTGTTTTTCATTGCGTAATAGGTCAAGTCGCTGTTGGATTGCAAGCCCATTTTTTCCATGATGCGCGTACGGTAGGTACTCACGGTCTTGATGCTCAGCGACAAGGCCACGCCGATGTCGGACACGGTGGCGCCGCGCGCCAGGCGCAGGAAGACCTGGAACTCGCGGTCCGACAATTCCGTATGCAGCGCGGCATTCGTGTCGCGGTCGAACGACTGCGCCAGCAGTTCGCCCACGGTGGAGCTGACATAGCGGCGGCCCTGGAACACGGTGCGCACGGCCGTCATCAGCTCGTCCGCCTCGCATTCCTTGTTCAGATAGCCGTTCGCGCCCATCTTGAACAGGTTCAGCGCGTACTGCTGCGCCGGATAGCCGCTGAGGATCAGCACGGGCAATTCCGGCTGGCCCTGGCGGATGGTGCGCAAGGTATCGATGCCGCTTTGATCGGGCATGGCGATGTCGAGCAGCAGCACGTCACATATTTCGCGGCGGGCGATATCGAGCGCCTCGCGCCCCGTACCGGCTTCCGCCACCACACTGAAATCGCTTGACGACGAAAAAATCTGTTTGAATCCAGCTCGTACTATTTGGTGATCATCACAAATGGCAACGCGTATCATTGTTTCCCCTTAAATTTTCCTGGCCTGGGAAAGACTACCGGAACCTGAACGCTGCTCCGGTTCAGCGTTACTAACAAAAACGCAACATTAACATTATATTCAAAATATGGCGCGCGCACGGCACGCGTAGTGCGCCAGAGCGGCAGCCATGTCAGTATAGTCTGTCCATATCGGGACAACCCGACCTATATTGGTGCAAATCTTATTTTAGCAAGTTTAAAATCGCTATTAATTCATTACGTATCCATGCGCGGTCCAGCGGCGCTTCCTGCGGCAGCGTGGGCATGGCTGGCAGCAGCGGCAACTCGTCGATCACGGCATGCGCCGCGCCACGGCTGTCGAGCTTGTTGCGCGCACCGCTGATGGTAAAACCCTGCTCATACAGCAGTTCGCGGATGCGCCGTATCAGCAGCACTTCATGGTGCTGGTAATAGCGACGGTTGCCGCGCCGCTTCACGGGCTTGAGCTGGGAAAATTCCTGCTCCCAGTAGCGCAGCACATGGGGCTTGACGCCGCACAGCTCGCTCACCTCGCCGATCGTGAAGTAGCGCTTGGCCGGAATGGGCGGCAAGGCGATCAATTCGGTTTTACTGATGCGCTCGTTCATCGCCACTCACTCAGGCAGCACGGGCCAGCGGACTGGTCTCTTCGACCATGCTCTTCAGCTTCTGGCTGGCATGAAAGGTCACGACACGGCGTGCCGTGATGGGAATTTCTTCGCCTGTTTTCGGGTTGCGGCCCGGTCGTTGCGGCTTGTCGCGCAACTGGAAATTGCCGAAGCCCGACAACTTGACGGCTTCGCCCCGCTCGAGCGCATTGCGGATTTCGTCAAAGAACGTCTCGACCATATCCTTCGCTTCGCGCTTGTTCAGGCCCACTTGCTCGAACAGCAGTTCGGCCAGCTCCGCCTTGGTCAAGGTGGGTAAATCTTTTTCCGCTTCCTGGCGCACTTTGGCAACCAGCATGGCCCGATGCAGATCGGCGGCCAGTGCGGATTGCAGTACGGCGGAATCAACGTCGCTATTATTAATTTTCCTGCCCTGCCTTTTATGTGCGCCCGGGCCCGCCAAATGGCAAGCTCGTCTACGGTTGACAACGGAAAGGCCGTCGCGCTGGGCGACGGCCAATCCGGTAATTACGAACGCAGTTTCGCGTCGTGGCCCTGCTTGGCGGCATCGATCAGGACAGCCATCAGGCCATCGACGACATCGTCTTGCAGGGTGTTTTGAGTATCTTGCAAGCTAATCCGGAAAGCAAGGCTTTTTTCATCCGCTTCCAGACCTTTTCCACGATATTCATCAAATAAAACAATGGCTTGCACGATACGCGCTGCCGGGCTGGCCTTGGCTGCCGCGTGGAAGCTGTCGAGCAGATCCTGCACTGCCACCGATTGCTTGACGACCACAGCCAGGTCGCGGCTGGCGCCAGGGAATTTCGAGATTTCCTGGTACGCGGGCACGACGCGCTGCGTCAGGGCGGCGGCGTCGACTTCGAACAGCACGGGGGCCAGCGGCAAGTCGTATTTTTGCATCCAGCGCGGGTGCAATTCGCCGATGAAACCGATGACCTTGCCATCGAGTTCCACGTTGGCCGAACGGCCCGGATGCAGGGCCGGATGCTCGGCCTTGGTGAAACGCAGGACCAGCGGCGCGAACAGCGCTTCCAGGTCCGCCTTGACGTCGAAGAAGTCGACCGTGCGCGATGGCTGGCCCCACTGCTCGTCCGCCACGGCGCCGTAGGCCATGGCAGCGACGCGCTTTGGCTGCGCGTAGCCGGCCACCGACAAGGGGCCGTTTTCCACGCTGTCGTCGCGCTGGTAGATGGCGCCCACTTCGAAGATGCGTACGCGGTTGGTCTTGCGGTTCAGGTTGTAGCGCACGTTGGCGATCAGGCTGCCGATCAGCGAGGAGCGCATCACGCTCATCTGGCTGGCGATCGGATTCTGCAATTTGATCGGCTTGCTGTTGCCCGAGAAATCGCGTTCCCATGCCGTATCGACAAAGCTCATGTTAACCACTTCCTGGAAGCCCAGGTCGGCCAGTACATGACGCACCGCAAACAGCGAGCGGGTATTTTCCGGCGCGATCTGCATCACGTTCGCGGCCACGGGCGGCAAGGTCGGGATGTTTTCAAAGCCGTACACGCGCGCTACTTCCTCGATCAGGTCTTCCTCGATCTCGATGTCGAAACGGTAGCTGGGCGAGGTCACGGAAAACACGCCGTCAAGCAGCGTGAACGGCAGCGCCAGGCGCGTGAAGATGTCGGCGATCAGCTCGTCATTGAGCGGCACGCCGATGACTTTTTGCGCGCGCGCCGTGCGCATCGACACAGGCTGGCGCTGCGGCAGGTTCACCACGTGGTCGTCGACGGGGCCGACGGTGGTCGCCGGCGTGCCGCAGATTTCCACGATCAATGCCGTGATGCGCTCGATATGCTCGACGGTGGTGGCGAAATCGACGCCGCGTTCAAAACGGTGCGCCGCATCGGTGGAGAAATTCAAGCGGCGCGCGCGGCCTTGAATGGCGTTCGGCCACCAGAATGCCGCTTCCAGGTAGATGCTGTCCGTATCGTCCGATACCGAGCTGGCGTCGCCGCCCATGATGCCGGCCAGCGATTCGATTTCCTGCTCGTCGGCAATGACGCCGATCCACTCGTCGACGGCAATGGTGTTGCCATTCAACAGCTTGACGGATTCGCCTGCCTTGCCCCAACGCACGTCGAGGCTGCCATGGATCTTGGCCAGGTCAAACACGTGGCTGGGACGGCCCAGTTCCAGCATGACATAGTTGGAAATGTCGACCAGGGCCGACAGCGGACGCTGGCCGCTACGCTCGAGGCGCTGCTTCATCCAGTCCGGCGTGGCTGCCCTGGCGTTCAGGCCGCGGATGACGCGGCCCGTGAAACGGCCGCACAGGTCGGGCGCGCTCACTTTGACGGGCAGAATTTCATCGCTGGTCACCGGCACGGTGCCAAACTGCGGCGCATTCAGGGGCACGCCCGTCAAGGCCGACACTTCGCGCGCCACGCCCAGCACGGACAGGCAGTCCGCCTTGTTCGGCGTCAGCTTGATGGTGAATTTCAAGTCGTTGAGGGCAAAGTAGTCGCGGAAATTCTGGCCGATCGGCGCGTCGTCCGGCAATTCCATCAGGCCGGCGTTTTCTTCCGACAATTTCAGTTCGCGCGCGGAGCACAGCATGCCTTGCGACTCGACGCCGCGCAGCTGGCCTACCTTGATTTCAAACGGCTTGCCATCGGCGCCAGGCGGCAGCACGGCGCCAGCCATGGCGCACACGACTTTCAAGCCGGGGCGCACGTTGGGCGCGCCGCAAACGATGTTGAGCATGGTGCCGGTGCCGACATCGACCTGGCACACGTTCAGGCGGTCCGCGTTCGGATGTTTCTCCATCTCCAGGACCAGGCCCACCACCACGTTCGAGAACGGGGGCGCGACAGGATCGACGTCCTCGACTTCGAGACCGGACATGGTCAGCAGATGGGCCAGTTCGTCCGAAGTCATCTTCGGATCGACCATGGTACGGAGCCAGTTTTCGGAAAATTGCATAATCAAGCCTTCAAAGGGTCAAAGCTCACAGCGCGAGCGCACAGGCGCTCAAGCGCCATGAATCAAACGGAACAATGCTTAGTTGAACTGCTTCAGGAAACGCAGGTCGCCTTCATAGAACAGGCGCAGGTCGTTGATGCCGTAACGCAGCATCGTCAGGCGTTCCAGGCCGGAGCCGAAAGCAAAGCCGATGAATTTCTCGGGATCCAGGCCGAAGTTCTTCACCACGGTCGGATGCACCTGGCCGGCGCCCGACACTTCCAGCCAGCGGCCCTTCAACGGACCGGAGCCAAAGGCGATGTCGATCTCTGCCGACGGTTCCGTGAACGGGAAGTACGACGGACGGAAGCGCACCTGCAGGTCGTCCGTTTCAAAGAAGGCCTTGACGAAGTTCAGGTAGATGCCCTTCAGATCGGCAAAGCTGATGTCTTCGGCGATCCACAGGCCTTCGACCTGGTGGAACATCGGCGAATGGGTGGCATCGCTGTCGACGCGGTAAGTACGGCCCGGCGCGATGACCTTGATCGGCGGCGTGTGCGTGCGCGCATAGCGTACCTGCATGGGGCTGGTGTGCGTGCGCAGCAGCAAGGGCTTGCCATCGGTATCGTTGCCATCGATGTAGAACGTGTCTTGCATGGAACGGGCTGGATGGTTTTCCGGGCTATTCAATGCCGTGAAGTTGGTCCAGTCGTTTTCGATCTCGGGGCCGTCGGCCACGTCAAAACCGATCGAACGGAAGATTTCCTCGACCCGCTCCCACGTGCGCATCACGGGATGGATGCCGCCAGGCATGCGGCCACGGCCTGGCAAGGTCACGTCAATCGCTTCGGCGTTCAAACGGCCTTGCATCTGGGCATCGGCCAGTGCGTCACGGCGCGCCGTCAGCGCGTCTTCGATCTGCACTTTGACGGCATTGATCAGGGCGCCCTGCGCCTTGCGCGCGTCCGGGTCCAGCTTGCCCAGGCCCTTCATCATTTCAGTAATCTGGCCAGTCTTGCCCAGGTAGCGGGCTTTGGCGTTTTCAAGTGCGGCAGCGTCTGCGGCGGCGATAAAGTCAGCCTGGGCCGAGACGACGAGTTCTTCTAGGGAGTTCATGCGGCATTTCCTGTTTTGGACATCAATTCTGGACTTGCTTATCAAAAGTCCAACAATCAAAAACGGAAACGGGGCATAAGGTTCACACCCCTGCCCCGCTCTTTATGACGTCACCCTACGGATGACGTTGTGCAATGACCGTGCTTACGCAGCGATTTTTGCTTTAACTGCGTTGACAATCGCAGCGAATGCTGGCTTGTCCATCACAGCCATATCGGCCAGGACTTTACGGTCCAGTTCGATATTTGCTTTTTTCAAGCCGTTCATGAATACGCTGTACGTTACGCCATGCTCACGGGAAGCAGCGTTGATACGGGCGATCCACAGGCGGCGGAAAACGCGCTTCTTGTTGCGGCGATCGCGGTAAGCGTATTGGCCAGCGCGCATAACTGCTTGCTTGGCAACACGGTATACACGGCTGCGGCGACCACGGTAGCCTTTAGCTTGAACAAGAATCTTCTTATGACGGGCACGAGCTGTAACCCCACGTTTTACTCTAGGCATAGTAACTCCTTAAATTGAGTGTGAGATTAAGCAGTCGGCATCATGCGCATGACGGATGTGACATCCGATGCGTTGATGTTACGGGTACCGCGCAACTGACGTTTGTTTTTGGTGGTTTTCTTGGTCAGGATGTGGCGTTTGAACGCGTGACCCGACTTGACTGTTCCACCTGGACGCACGCGAAAACGTTTTTTCGCGGAGCTTTTGGTCTTCATTTTAGGCATAGCAATCTGTCCTCTTACGGACAGCTCCATTTATAACAGGATTGCAGGTGGCAACACGACGCTGCGCTTAGATGCCTGCTTTCACATGTTGTGCAGCGGATGCGAGTCCACTACAGTTCACGCGGCCCGGGCATTGCTGACCGGGCCGCGCAAATTCTGCCTGGGGTTTGACGCCGCGCCAATGCTGGCACGCGCAGTTTCCACCCACAGTAAAACGCTATTGTATCTTACTTCTTCTTCTTAGGCGAAAGAACCATGATCATTTGGCGGCCTTCCATCTTCGGGAACTGCTCAACCTGGCCGTACGGCTCCAGATCGGCTTTCAGACGTTCCAGCATGCGGAAGCCAATATCCTGATGCGCCATCTCACGGCCGCGGAAACGCAGCGTGATTTTGGTTTTATCGCCATCCTCGAGGAACTTGATGAGATTACGCAACTTGATATTGTAGTCACCATCATCAGTCCCCGGACGGAATTTGACTTCCTTCACGAGGATGATCTTTTGCTTCAATTTGGCTTCGTGAGCTTTCTTCTGCTCCGAATACTTAAATTTGCCGTAGTCCATCAAACGGCACACCGGTGGCTGCGCGGTAGGCGCAATTTCCACCAGGTCGACGTTTGCCTCTTCCGCCAGGCGGAAGGCTTCAGCCAAACTTACGATACCGAGTGGCTCGTTATCGACCCCGCTTAAACGCATTTCAGGGGCAGTGATTTCGCCATTGATGCGATGTGACTTGTCAGTAGCTATTGTAATTTCCTTTAAAAATCTTGTAGAACGGTCGTGCAGCGAGTTTCCTCGTCAGGCCTTGGTGTCGACTTCATGTTTGAGTCGCTCTATCAGGGCATCGACGGACATCACGCCCAGATCGACATTGCCCCGCGCCCGCACGGCCACTGTATTGGCATCCCGTTCTTTGTCGCCAATCACTAAGATGTAAGGCAATTTTTGTACGGAATGTTCACGTATTTTATAGGTAATCTTCTCGTTACGCAAATCAGCCTGTACGCGCAGCCCCGCTTTGCGCAGTTTTGTTGTTACTTCTTGTACATAATCGGCTTGAGCGTCGGAAATATTCAACACCGACACCTGCACCGGCGACAACCACAACGGCATGGCGCCCGCATAGTGCTCGATCAGGATGCCGATGAAACGTTCCAGCGAACCGACGATCGCGCGGTGCAGCATGATCGGCACCTGGCGCGTATTGTCCACGGCCACGTATTCCGCACCCAGGCGGCCCGGCATCGACGGATCGATCTGCACGGTACCCACTTGCCATGCACGGCCCAGGCTATCCTTCAGGTGGTACTCGATCTTCGGACCGTAGAACGCGCCCTCGCCCGGCAACTCCGTCCATTCCACGCCACAGGCACGCAGAGCCGAACGCAGGGATTCCTCGGCGAAATCCCACGACTCTTCCGTACCGATGCGGTTATCGGGACGCAAGGCCAGTTTCACATCGATATTCGTGAAGCCGAATGCCGTGTACACATCCATTGCCTGCTGGTGGAAGGCCGTCACTTCGCCGGCGATCTGCTCTTCCAGGCAGAAGATGTGGCCATCATCCTGCGTAAAGCCGCGCACGCGCATCATGCCGTGCAAGGCGCCCGACGGCTCATTGCGGTGGCACTGGCCGAATTCGCCGTAGCGCAATGGCAAGTCGCGGTAGCTGCGCATGCCATTGTTGAAAATCTGGATATGGCCAGGGCAATTCATCGGCTTCAACGCATAGGCGCGGTTTTCCGATTCCGTGATGAACATGTTTTCACGGTAGTTATCCCAGTGACCGGTTTTTTCCCACAGGCCGCGATCGAGGATTTGCGGCGCTTTAACTTCCTGATAGCCGTTGACCTGGTAGACATTGCGCATGTATTGCTCGACCTGCTGCCAGATCGACCAGCCTTTCGGATGCCAGAAGATCAGGCCCGGCGCTTCCTCCTGGAAATGGAAGAAATCGAGCTGCTTGCCCAGCTTGCGGTGATCGCGCTTTTCCGCCTCTTCCAGGTTGTGCAGATACAGCTCCTGGTCTTCCTTCTTCGCCCAGGCCGTGCCATAGATACGCTGCAGCATCTCGTTTTTCGAGTCGCCGCGCCAGTAGGCGCCAGCCAGCTTCATCAGCTTGAACACTTTCAGCTTGCCCGTCGACGGTACGTGCGGGCCACGGCACAAGTCCGTGAACTTGCCTTCGGAATACAGCGACACTTCCTGGTCGGCGGGAATCGAGCCGATCAGCTCCGCCTTGTAGGCTTCGCCGATACCCTTGAAGTACTCGATGGCTTCGTCGCGCGCGACCACCTTGCGCGTGACTTGCTCGTCCTTCTTGGCCAGCTCGGCCATTTTCTTTTCGATCGCCACCAGATCTTCCGGCGTGAACGGACGCTTGTAGGCGAAGTCATAGTAAAAACCGTTGTCGATCACGGGACCGATGGTTACTTGCGCTTCCGGGAACAATTCCTTGACGGCATACGCCAGCAAGTGGGCCGTCGAGTGGCGGATCACTTCCAGGCCATCGGCATCCTTGTCCGTCACAATCGCCAGTTCGGCATCTTGCTCGATCAGATAGGAAGTATCGACCAGCTTGCCATCGACCTTGCCGGCCAGGGCAGCCTTGGCCAGGCCGGTACCAATATTGGCCGCAACCTGGGCCACGGTGACCGGGCCGTCAAATTGACGGGCGGAACCATCGGGAAGTCGGATTGTAAGCATATTGATCTCCATATCGGCGCTGGCGCCAGGTAAAACTGCAATGTGGTGTGGACTGAAAAACTGAAAGGAAAACGCAGACGCAAAAAAACGCGGACTAGCCGCGTTTTTCACTTTTTTGAGACAAAGGAAACCCGTTCGACTAGCGTCACTCCCAAAGCTTGGTAGTAGTTCGCGGTGTCATAACCGGTTTTACCTTTCTCTCTAACTGCATTCTGGTGGGCGGTGAGGAATTCGAATCCCCGACCCCTTGGATGTCGACCAAGTATTCTAACCAGCTGAACTAACCGCCCGTAAAACTTGTTTGACCATTTTATTTCACATGGTCGCTTGCGGCTTGCGCCAGCTTGAAACTCTTGAAAACCACTTACAGCTAAATTCTGGTGGGCGGTGAGGAATTCGAATCCCCGACCCCTTGGATGTCGACCAAGTATTCTAACCAGCTGAACTAACCGCCCCGAAGACCAGCATTATAGAGAGGCTTTCCCAGAATGACAAGGGCTCTTTTGCAGGAAACTTTAATCATTCCCCGGGCGTCAGCCGCCTTTATATGGAGACGGCCCTGCGCGCGCGGAATGCCGCTAGAATCGGGGCATGAACTCCACCATATTAGCCTGGCTGAAAACCCTGAGCCGCATCTGCGGTTTTGAAACGGCCGACTCCTTCCCGCCCGGACACCCATATGCGCGCACGCGCTGGGAAGCCGCTTATTTCGATATCGCCTCCGACGTGAAACCGGACGAGATCGAGCGGCGCATCTGCGCGGCCATCGCCAACACGCCGAGCGTCTTCGCCTACATCACCAATCCCACGCCGCGCATGCAGCGCGCGCTGCTGAACGTGATCCACGACCGGTTGCGGCGCCAGCCGGGCGCGGGGGCCACCGACCTGGTCTTGTTATTGATCAACGCCTACGCCAGCGACCACATCACGGAAGCCGTACCCGGCCTGCGCACCCTGATCTTCAACACGGAACACGAAGAAACGAATTTGCGCGTGCATGCGATACTGGAATTACTGGTGGGCACGCCACGGGGACTCGATGTGATCGACATGTAATTGATCGCTGTGTCGATCAGGCGTGATTGGCGGGAACATGGCGCGCCCGCAAAGCCATGAACGGCGTTTCCACCACTCTATATAAAAGCCATCCCGTGGCGATGCTGAGGATAATCATCGCCAGCATCGCCGGCACACTGTCCGGCCCGTAGCCCATATCCTGCAACAGCGGCCGCAGCAGAATGCACAGCTGCTTGTGCAGCAGATAGATCGCATACGACCACAGGGCCAGACTGGCCGCGCCGGGTACCCGCAATGTATATAGAGCACTGCCGGGACTGAGGGCCGCAATCAGCAATAAAGTAAAACTGGCAGCCAGGGCCGGGTAGCCGAACACCGTTACCCAGTAGCCATAATGATCGGTGAGAAACACATAAAACATCAGCGCCGTGCCGGCCATTCCCGCCAGCAAGGTACGGTTGCCATGCGACGTCAGGCGCGACCAGGCGCCTGGGTGGTAATTTTTCAGCAGCGCCAGCGCCACGCCCGCCACCAGCTCGTCGAAACGGCACCACGAGGCATAGTAGATGTACTTGTAATAGCCGAGGCCGCCGCGCGGCACCTGCACATATTCATCCCACAGGTAGGCGCGCACCAGCATGCCGGTGATCAAGCTGGCGGCCACGGCCACCCAGGCCCATAACAGGGACCGGCGGCAGGCGGCGATCGCCAGGGCCACGGCTGGCAGCAACACATAGAATTGCTCTTCCACGCACAAGGACCAGGCATGCGAGAACGCCGTGCCCGGCGTCAAATTGATGTTTTGCGTAAACGTCAGGAATTTCCACAGCGGCAGCAGCGCGCTGTCGCCGCGAAACGTGGGCCACAGATAATACAAGGCCAGCACCACATAAAAATTGGGCAGGGTGCGCAGGAAGCGGCGCGCATAGAAACGCGGCAAGGAAAAACCGTGCTCGCTGCGCAGGGCCGCAAAAATCTGGTTGCCGATCAGGTAGCCGCTAAGGGCAAAGAACAGGTCCACGCCCGTCCAACCGATCTCACCCCAGAAACCAAACGCGCCGCCATCGCTGACGAACAGCAAATAATGGTTCATGAACACGAGCACGATGGCCAGCGCGCGCAAGGTATCGAGGCCGTACAGGCGGGAAGGATGGGAGGTACTGGGCATGGCATCGACTAGGAAAAACAACGGTGGCGCCGATCATGCCATGCCGGGCGCAGCCATGCGCACATTTTTACGGGAGCCTGTGGCGAATCCCGCTAAAATATGCCGACCCCGCTTTCCCTTCCCTGATACAGCATAGGATATGTCCAGCATGAGCAGCGCACTCCACTTCAAGTCCATCAACTACACGGGCCAGGGCAGCGGCCCCCGCCTGATCGTCACCGGCGCCGTGCACGGCAATGAAACCTGCGGCACCAAGGGTATTCAACGCGTGATGGCTGAACTCGACAGCGGCGCCCTCTCCATCCTGGCCGGCAGCGTCACTTTCGTGCCCATCACCAACCCGCTGGCCTACGCCAAGGGCGTGCGCAGCGGCGACCGCAACCTGAACCGCAACCTGTTCCCGAACGACAATCCCCAGGATTTCGAAGACCGCATCGCCAACTGGCTGTGCCCGCTGCTGGGCCAGCATGACGTGCTGCTCGACTTGCACTCGTTCAATGCCGACAGCCAGCCTTTCGTCATGGTGGGCCCGCGCAACAACGACGGCCCGCTGCAACCATTTCAACATGAAGAAAAGGAACGCGCGCTGGCACGCCGCCTGGGCGTGCGCCGCTTCGTCGATGGCTGGCTGCAAACGTATGGCGCCGGCGTGCAGCGCCGGCTGGGCAGCAGCGACCAGGTCGGCATGGTCTTGCGCTACGGCGTGGGCACGACCGAATACATGCGTTCGACGGGCGGCTACGCGCTGACCCTGGAATGCGGCCAGCATGCGGACCCTGCCGCGCCGGACGTGGCCTACCGCGCCATCATGAACACCCTCGCCTTCCTCGGCTTCATCGATGCGCCGCAGCCTGAAGCCATCGCCGACGCCGACATGGAAGCGCTGAACATGGTGGTGGTGCATGACAAGCTGCACGCGGATGACCGCTTCATCAAGACCTGGTCCAGCTTTGACAAGGTGCAAGAGGGCGAGCAGATCGGCGTGCGCGCGGACGGCACGCCCGTGACGGCCGAATTCGACGCCTACATCCTCTTCCCGGACGTCAACGCGCAAGCCAATGCCGAGTGGTATTACCTGGCGCGGGTGGCCAGCAGCTTTTGATCAATGCCCGACGGACTTGGAAAACAGGTTAATCACCAGCACGCCGGCAATGATCAGGCCCAGGCCGATCAGCGCCGGCGTATCGAGGCTTTGCTTGAACCAGAACCAGCCGACGGCGGAAATGAGCACGATGCCGACACCGGACCAGATCGCGTACACAATGCCGGTAGGAATGACCTTCAAGGTCAGCGACAAGCACCAGAAGGCGATGCTGTAGCCGATCACCGTGATGACGCTGGGCCACAAGCGGCTGAAACCCTCGGACGCCTTCAAGGCGCTGGTGGCGATGACTTCGGCGATGATGGCAATGGCCAGGTAGAAATAGGTCATGGCAAGGCTCATGCTTGCATCCTTTCAAAGAGGGCGGAGACAACCGCGCCCTGCCCGTGCGCCGCCCGCCCGGGCAGGCAACGCGACGGCGCAGGGCGCGTCAGCCAATACGTTTATTGCGGGCTGAGCAATTTCAAGCCCAGGATGCCGGAGACGATCAGCGCGATGCAGGCGATACGCGCGGCACTGGCCGGCTCTCCCAGCACCATGATGCCGAAAATGGCCGTACCGACGGTGCCGATGCCCGTCCAGATCGCGTACGCGGTCCCCAGCGGCAGGGTGCGCAGGGCCAGGCCCAGCATCACCACGCTGCCCAGCATGGAGACGGCCGTCAGCACGGATGGCACGAGGCGGGTAAAACCGGCACTGTATTTGAGGCCGATGGCCCAGCCGATCTCCAGCAAGCCCGCCAATACCAAAATGATCCACGCCATCTTCTTCTCCTGAGGCGGCAGGGTCGTCCCCGCCATACAGCCCCATCATCGAGCGGGGTCGTCCCCACAGGAGCAAAAACGCAAGTATACCATCGGCCGGAAACCCTTGCCGGAAGCACATCTTTCGCTAGTACAAGCGCTCTAATCAAAAGTTGCCGACAAACACGCCAAAGGCAGCATAATTGCTGTTTCCATCCACACTCTGGAGCGACGATGCTTATCCTGGCCCAAGCCCTTACCGCCATCATCCTGTTGCTGCACGTGTATATCGTGCTGCTGGAAACCGTTCTCTTCAATTCTCGCGGACGCAAGGTATTTGGCCTGAGCAAGGAAAAAGCGGACATCGTGCGCCCTGCCATGTCCAACCAGGGTTGCTACAACGGTTTCCTCGTCGCCGCGCTGGCACTGGGCTTTTTTTACCCGGATGCCGCCATCGCGCACGCCTTCACCGTGTTCGGCCTCGCGTGCATCGCCGTGGCCGGCCTGTGGGGCGCGGCCACCGTCATGACGCGCATCCTGTACCTGCAAACGGTGCCCGCCGTGATCGCCCTGCTGCTGTTCCACTTCGCCTGATCCCTGCCGGGCGGCCCTGGCGGCCGCCCCATTCCCGCTCTCACTGGATAATTCACGCGGCCTGCAGGTTTTTTTCTTATATCGTAATATACCGATATTGAAATTCAAAAAAGACGATACATATATCGCCTACAGACGAACATCGATCAGGAGAAACACCATGGATATCGACGCCATCCACAAGGCGCTGGCCAATCCCGTGCGGCGGCAGATCCTGCAATGGCTGAAGGAACCGCAGCTGCACTTCGCACAGCAGGACCATCCGCTCGACTTCGGCGTCTGTGCGGGACTGATCGACCGCAAGCTGGGGCTGTCGCAATCGACAGTCTCCGCCCACCTGGCCAGCTTGCAAAAGGCTGGTTTGATTTGCGCCAGAAAAGTCGGGCAATGGAGTTTCTTCAAGCGCAATGAAGACACCATCCAGGCTTTCCTCGATCACATGCAGCAAGGTTTGTAAGTCTATTCCGTCACAACCACCCGTCTCATCCGCACCCACAAGGACAACCATGGCAACCTTATTCGACCCCATCACCATCGGCAGCCTGCAACTGAAAAACCGCATCATCATGGCGCCGCTGACGCGTTCGCGCGCCGGCAACCCGGGCCGCGTGCCCAACGCCCTGATGGCCGAGTACTACACGCAGCGGGCCTCGGCCGGCATGATCATCTCGGAAGCGACGGCCGTCACGCCGCAAGGCGTGGGCTATGCCGACACGCCAGGCATCTGGTCCGATGAACAGGTGGAAGGCTGGAAACACATTACGAAGGCAGTGCACGACGCCGGCGGCCTGATCGTGCTGCAACTGTGGCACGTCGGCCGCATTTCCGCGCCCCTGTTCCTCGACGGCGACTTGCCCGTGGCACCCAGCGCCATCAAGCCGGCCGGCCATGTGAGCCTGGTGCGCCCGAAACAGGAATTCGTCACGCCACGCGCGCTGGACACGGAAGAAATTCCCGGCATCGTGGCCGCTTACCGCCTGGGCGCCGAGAATGCGAAAAAAGCCGGTTTCGATGGCGTGGAAATCCACGGCGCCAACGGCTATTTGCTCGACCAGTTCCTGCAAGACAGCACCAACCAGCGCACCGACAACTACGGCGGCCCGGTTGAAAACCGCGCCCGCTTGATGCTGGAAGTGACGGATGCCTGCATAGCCGTGTGGGGCGCGGACAAGGTCGGCATGCATCTGGCGCCGCGCCGCGATTCGCACGACATGGGCGATTCCGATCCGCGCGCCACCTTTGGCTACGTGGCCCGCGAACTGGGCAAGCGCGGCATCGCCTTCATCTGCGCGCGCGAAGCGCTTGGCGACGACCGCCTGGGCCCGTATTTGAAACAGGCATTCGGCGGCGTCTACATCGCGAATGAAAAAATGGACAAGGCGGCGGCCGAAGCCTTGCTGGCCAAGGGCGAAGCCGATGCCGTGGCCTTTGGCCTGTGGTTCATCGCCAATCCGGACTTGCCGATCCGCCTGCGCAAGGACGCGCCCTTGAATCCGCTGAACGCCGACACCCTGTATGCGCCCGATGCCACCGGCTATACGGATTACCCGGCGCTGGCGGCACAAGCGTAAAACACGGATCAAAACCTGCAGCCCGACGCGGGTCGCGGTTTGCCATGCTCACTGTGCCTGTGCACGGTTGCGCTTCTCAACCACGACCCAGTCGCCCGCCACGGTTTTATCAGGTGCCTTCAAGCGCCCGCCGCGGACCGGGGCACGGCGATACGCACAGCCCTGTACGTACTGAGCAGCCCACTCCGACGGCGGGCGCAACGCGTTCAGCGCAACACTGCGTGGCAACCGTGGCGCCCGCCGTTTTTTCGCCTTGCCCGCTTCTTGATCGGGCGCGTTTTTCCGTCATGCGGTTGTTCCGACGTGCCAGTACCACTAACGCCATCGGCGCCGTGCCGGCCGCGCCGGCCGGCGCGCCTGCGACCCGCTGAAAACACGGTAAATCACGTCGGACGGCACGGCATGTTCGCGCAGGTAAGCCGTGGCCACCGTCCGTCCCAGGGTGTGATGGAAAGCAACGCCACGCTCGACCAGCTCGGCTGTCGCCTTGTCTGTCCTGACATTGTCCCCATTTAATTGATCGGTGTGCTGTTCGATGTTGTTTTTCATGCCATGGCTCCATGTCTGGTGGATCAACACTGCATCAAGTTTTGACCACATGACGCGCATTTAGTGCCCGAGTACGGGTCAAAGCATGGTTAAAATGGCGGCAGCATCCGCCCCGGCCCCGCATGGCCAGCGGCCTTGGCTGCTTGTCGCCACCGCCCACCCCGTATAGAATGCCTGCGCAGAAATTTTTGCCTCACGGAAAATGGCCACCAGCGCCATCCCATCAAGAACAGTGTCACTGAAGGGTATCAATGGACGATTTATTTGTACTAGCAAGCGATTTGCCGACCTGGCACCAGCGCTGTGCGCTGCGGGTGCTGCATCTGTTCGGCTGGCGCATGCGCTTTCGCCCTTTGCCGGGACCGCGCGGCATCGCCGTCGTCTACCCGCACACCTCGAACTGGGACTTTCCGATCGGCCTGTTCGGCAAATGGGCGCTGGCGCTGCCGTTCCGCTGGCTGGCCAAGGATTCGCTGTTCCGCGGCCCGCTGGGCAAAGTGCTGCGCTACCTGGGCGGCGAACCCGTCGACCGCAGCACCACCAGCGGCACCATCCAGCGCCAGGCCGAGCGCATGCAGGCGGCCGACTGGTACTGGCTGGCCATCACGCCGGAAGCCACGCGCAGCTACCGCCCCAGCTGGAAAAGCGGCTTTTACCATCTGGCGCTGGCGGCCAAGGTGCCCTTGCTGCTGGTCTATATCGACTACCCGAACAAGGTGCTGGGCGTCGTCGACCATCTGTACCTGACGGGCGACAAGGATGCCGACATGGCCGCCATTGCCGCCGTGTATGCGGGCCACCAGGGCTTGCACCCGGAAAACGCGGCGCCCATCGTGTTGTCCGACAAGCGCCCCGCCCCTTAATTCATTCCCATCAGCACCACGCCGGCAGCCGTCAAGGCCACGCCGGCCACGCGCAGCATGCGCTCGGCCAGGACCTGGCCGATAAACCGCCCCGCAAACAGCAGGATGGCCGAGGCCAGCATGAAGCCAAAGGCGGCCGAAGCTGCCGGCAACTCCTGGCCATGCGCATTGCCATGTGCCAGCGCAAACATGCCAACGAGCAGCATGCCCAGCCAGTTCGGCATAGCCAGCGCCAGCGCGATGGCCAGTCCCACCAGCGCCACCGTGGCGGCGATGCCCGTTTCCAGGCCAGGCACCGTCACGCCCGCCATGCCGGCCAGCGCACCGAGCAGCATCATGCCCAGGAACGTGGCCGGCTGCGCCAGGCCATGGCGCTGCTGGCCGCCCCACAGGCCCACGCCCAGCATGGCCAGCAAATGGTCGATGCCCGTGAACGGATGGGCCAGGCCGGCCAGGAAGCCCGCGCTCTCGCCGTGGCCGGGATGGGCCATGGCGGGCGCGGCCAGCAGGCACAGTGCGGCCACGGCGGCGGTTTTCTTCATCAGTCTTGCGCTCATTGCAGCTCCTTGCCTGGTTGATCGAGCAAACCTTGCTCGCGGATGAAATCAATGACCACCTGCACGCCGTCGCCGCTGCGCAGGTTGGTGAAGACAAAGGGCCGCTCCCCGCGCATGCGTTTGGCGTCCTGCGCCATGATGTCCAGGTTGGCGCCCACGTATGGTGCCAGGTCCGTCTTGTTGATAATCAGCAAATCGGAGCGCGTGATGCCGGGGCCGCCCTTGCGCGGGATCTTTTCGCCGCCGGCCACGTCGATCACGTAAATCGTCAGGTCCGACAATTCCGGGCTGAAGGTGGCCGCCAGGTTATCCCCGCCCGATTCGACCAGGATCAAGTCAAGCTCGGGAAAATCGGCCTGCATGCGCGCGATCGCTTCCAGGTTGATGGAGGCGTCCTCGCGGATGGCCGTGTGCGGGCAGCCGCCCGTTTCCACGCCCATCAGGCGCTCGGCCGGCAAGGCATCCGCGCGCAGCAGGATTTCCATGTCTTCCTTGGTGTAGATGTCGTTCGTGATGACGGCCATGTCGTAGCGCTCGCGCATGCCCTTGCACAGCATTTCGCACAAGGCCGTCTTGCCCGAGCCGACGGGGCCGCCGATGCCCACGCGCAGCGGATTGGAGGTAATCGATGTCATTGTTGTTCTCTCATAGAATGATTCAGGAACGGTACAGGCGGCTGTACTGCACTTCGTGCCGCATCGACAGCAGCGACAGGCCCGGCGCCCAGTTGCCCATCTCGTCGTCTGCCAGCGTTTGCGCCGTCAGGGCTGCCGCTTCCAGCTCGGGCCGCAAGGACAGCAGCAGGCGCTGGCCCGCCACCTGCCCCAGCGGCACGGATTTCACGCACACCAGCACCTGGTTTTCCGCCCAGGCGAACAGCATGGCCAGCAACGCTTCCTTGCGCGGAATGGCCAGCGCCGCCACGGCGCAGGCATACGCGGTCGGCAGCGCCACCTCGGGCTGGCCCTGCAGCATATCGATCAGCACGCCGTCTGCCACGCCCAGTTCGGCCAGCAACTTGGTCAGCGAATAGCCCATCTGAATGGTTTCTGCGCGAAATTCCGCCGTGTCGCGCGAGGCGATGAAACGCTCGCTCCAGCGTTCCACGGCGCGCAGATCCTGTTCTTCAAACGCCTGCATCAAGCGCCAGCACAGCGGCGCTTCCCAGCGCGCCACCACCTGCGCCAGATGCTGCGCGATCCACTCGCGCGCCGTGGCCGCGTCGTGCACCAGGCTAGACTCGAGCGCCGCTTCCAGCCCCTGCGAATAGCTGTAGGCGCCGATCGGCAGGGCCGGGCTGGCGAACTGCAGCAGATGCAGCAGGGCCGACGCCTGCATCACGCAGCGCCTGGCACATCGCCGGGACGGTGGATTTTCTGCCGCAGCGGCACGGGCGCCAGCAAGTGCTGGCCGTGGCCGTCGTGGTGGCCATGGCCGCCGCCATACGCGCCCGCCTCCGGCTCGAACGGCGCGCTTTCCTCCGTCACGGTGGCCTGCAGGCCTTCCAGCATTTCCTTGAGCACCACGTCCTTGCGGATGCGCAAAAAGCCATCGCCCACCTGTGCCTGCGTATGGCGGTTGCCCAGGTGGAAAGCGCAGCGCAGCAGGGTGTGCGCATCCGCGCAGCGCACCAGGTAGGTCGGTTCGCGCGCGGCGACGATCCGCACCACCTGGCCATCGGGCCCCGTCATGCGCTCGCCGTCGCGCAGCACCGTGCCGCGCACGGTGAATACGGCCACGTCATCGCCGTTCGACAGCACGGCGCGCAGCCGGCACTTTTCGCGCTGGTCGTAGGGCAGCACCAGTTGTGCAAACGGGATGCGCTCATCGTCCGCTCCCAGCTTGGTATGTAAAGTGAGCATGCTTGTCTCCTGCCTAGAATAGAAAATAGCGCTGCGCCATCGGCAGCACGCTGGCCGCTTCGCACACCAGCAACTGGCCGTCGGCGCGCACGGCGTAGGTTTCCGGGTCCACTTCCATGTGCGGCGTGGCGCCGTTGTGGATCATGTCGTGCTTGCGCAAGCCGCGCATGTTTTTTACGGCGATGACGGATTTGTTCAGTTTCAGCTGGTGCCCGATATCGAGGTCGTAAGCCGCCTGCGAGACAAACGTAAACGACTTTTTCAAGCCGCCGCCAAAGGCGCCGAACATCATGCGGTAGTGCACGGGCTGCGGCGTGGGAATCGACGCGTTCGGGTCGCCCATCTGCGCGGCGGCGATCATGCCGCCCTTTAAGATCATCGACGGCTTGACGCCGAAAAAGGCGGGCTTCCACAGCACGATGTCGGCGATCTTGCCCGCTTCGATGGAGCCGACCACGTGCGATATCCCGTGCGTGATGGCCGGGTTGATCGTGTACTTGGCGATGTAGCGCTTGGCGCGAAAGTTGTCGCTGCGCGCCGTGTCGGGCGCCAGCGCGCCGCGCTGCACCTTCATCTTGTGCGCCGTCTGCCAGGTGCGCATGATCACTTCGCCGACGCGGCCCATGGCTTGCGAGTCGGACGACATCATCGAGATGGCGCCGATATCGTGCAGGATATCTTCGGCGGCGATGGTTTCGCGGCGGATGCGCGACTCCGCAAAGGCCACGTCTTCGGCGATCGCCGGGTCCAGGTGGTGGCACACCATCAGCATGTCCAGGTGCTCGTCGAGCGTGTTGACGGTGAACGGGCGCGTCGGGTTGGTTGACGAGGGCAGCACATTGGCCTGGCCGACGGCGGCGATGATGTCCGGCGCATGGCCGCCGCCCGCCCCTTCCGTGTGGAAAGTGTGGATGGTGCGGCCCTTGAAGGCGGCCAGGGTATGCTCCAGGAAGCCGCCCTCGTTGAGGGTATCGCTGTGCAGCGCCACCTGGATATCCATGCGGTCGGCAACGGACAGGCAATTGTCGATGGCGGCCGGCGTGCTGCCCCAGTCCTCGTGCAATTTGAGGCCGATGGCACCGGCGCGCACCTGCTCTTCCAGCGGCAGCGGCAGGCTCACATTACCTTTTCCCATGAAGCCCAGGTTCATGGGAAAGGCGTCGGCGGCCGCCAGCATGGCGTGCAGATGCCATGGTCCCGGCGTGCAGGTGGTGGCGGCCGTGCCGACGGCGGGCCCCGTGCCGCCGCCCAGCATGGTGGTCACGCCGCTCATCAGGGCTTCCTCGATCTGCTGCGGGCAAATGAAGTGGATGTGCGTGTCGACGCCGCCCGCCGTGACGATCATGCCTTCGCCGGCAATGATCTCGGTGGCACCGCCGATGGCCAGCGTGACGCCAGGCTGGATGTCCGGGTTGCCCGCCTTGCCGATGCCGAAGATCAGGCCATTTTTCAGGCCGATGTCGGCTTTCACGATGCCCCAGTGGTCGAGGATGACGGCGTTCGTAATGACGGTGTCCATCACCTCGGCCGCGCAGCGCTGCGACTGGCCCATGCCGTCGCGGATCACCTTGCCGCCGCCGAACTTCACCTCTTCGCCGTAGATCGCATAGTCATGCTCGATCTCGATGAACAATTCCGTATCGGCCAGGCGGATGCGGTCGCCCCTGGTGGGGCCGAACATTTCGGCATACGCGCTGCGGGGAATACTGGCCATCTCAATCCTTTCGCGGTGGAGTGTCTTGCAGTTCGCCCATCACTTCGCCATTGAAGCCGAAGACCTTGCGCTCGCCCGCCAGCGCCACCAGTTCCACCGTGCGCTGCTGGCCCGGCTCGAAGCGCACGGCCGTGCCGGCCGTGATATTGAGGCGCATGCCATAGGCGCGCCAGCGCTCGAACGACAGCGCCGGGTTGACCTCGAAAAAATGGAAATGCGAGCCCACCTGGATCGGCCGGTCGCCCCGGTTGGCCACCACCACGGTGGCCGTGGCGCGGCCCGCATTGATGCTGATTTCGCCTTCTTCCAATCTGTATTCGCCTGGTGTCATGATGGTTTCCTTCGTCAAAGCGCTCTACACTGGCCGGCGGATCGCCGGCGCCACGCGGGCAAGGCGCGGATGGCGCCCTGCCCTGCAATCAACTTACGGTATCGGGTGATGCACGGTCACCAGCTTGCTGCCATCGGGGAAGGTCGCTTCCACCTGGATGTCGGGGATCATTTCGGCGATGCCGTCCATGACGTCGGCACGCGAGAGTATCTGCGTACCGTCCGACATCAGCTGCGCCACCGACTTGCCATCGCGCGCGCCTTCCATGATGGCCGCGCTGATCAGGGCCACGGCTTCCGGATAGTTCAGTTTCAAGCCGCGCGCCAGGCGCCGTTCGGCCAGCAGGGCGGCGGTAAAAATCAGCAGTTTGTCTTTTTCGCGGGGAGTCAGGTCCATGTTTTTCCTTGTGATGCTTTCCTTGTGAGGTCAGGTATTCCAGCTGCGCGGCACCACGGCGTCGCGCCCCAGCATGGCGGGACGCAGCAGCTGCCAGGCGGCCAGCATGACGCGGCGCGCCGCCTCGCTGTCGCCGCACAGCAAACGCACCACCACCAGGGATTTCATCTGCGTGGCGCCAAACATGGCGCCGGCCGGCACATCGATCCCGCGCACGGCCGCCAGCACGGCGGCCGATACGGGCGTGCCGACGGCGATCAGGGTGGCGCACACCGTGTGGCCCGCCAGGCCCAGCGGGCTGGCCATCAGCGCGCCGCCGGCCGCCAGCACGCCCTCTTCCCACCACAGCAGTTTGCCGCCGCGGCGAACCTGCACCTGCTGGCTGATGCTGCCGCTGTTGAAAGTCTCGCCCGAGGCGCTACGGCCCAGGCAGACGATGTCGCAGCCGATGTAGCTGGCGTCCGGCGCCAGTTCCACCGCTTGGCGCAGGCGCACGCAGGCCTGGTCGAAGAAGATGCTCTCCTGCGGCAGCCACTCGATGGCCGCGCCGCTGCCTGCGCGCAGCACGATGTGCTGGCCCGAGACGTGGCCGTTGGCGCGGTACCACTTGGCCGCGCCCGGCGACGTAAGGAAAGCGTGCGCGCCATCGCCGACGGTGGCATCGACGGCCAGCTGGTCGCCGCCCACCACGCCGCCCGGCGGGTGGATGATGATGGCGTGGCAGACGGCAGCGCCTTCCGGATACAGGGGCTTTTGCACGCGCAGCGGGCCGCTGTGCGTGCGTTCGACCAGGCGGCTGACGCCATCGTGCAGGGCAAAGCCCAGGCGCAAATGCGCCTGCCAGGCGCTGTGCGCGCCGGTATCAAGGGGCGTTGCGAAATGAGGGCTGTCTGGCATGCACTGCAATCGTGTAAATAACGATTACCAAAGCAGGAAGCGTGCCAATTACGGCAGGTACAGTTGCACGATGGCGGCCGGCGTTTGCCGCTGCGCCGCGCCGCCAGGGGAAGGGAAAGTGAGAATCGTGCACTGTAAAGTCACATGCGCGTGACAAGCGGGGGCAAGCGCGCCGCCGGCGCACCACGCTGGTGCACCGGCAGCGGCGGGGGCGTGCTACGCCATCACGGCGCCGCCAGATACGGGCTCTTGCCGCCGTCGGCGATGAAGCTGTCGATGCGCCGTTCCAGCACGGGCAGCGGCACCGCCCCCATTTCCAGCACCATGTCATGGAAGGCGCGGATGTCGAACTGTTCGCCCAGCGCCGTTTCCGCCTTGCGGCGGCCATTCAGGATGGCCATCTCGCCCAGGTAGTACGACAACGCCTGGCCCGGCCATGAGATATAGCGGTCCACTTCCGTCTCGATTTCATGCGCCGACAGGGCCGTGTTTGCGTGCAGGTAGGCCTGCGCCTGGGCGCGCGTCCAGCCCTGCGCATGGATGCCCGTGTCGACCACCAGGCGCGCCGCGCGCCAGGCCTGGTAGCTGAGCATGCCGAAGGTTTCATACGCCGTCTCGTAGATGCCCATTTCCGCGCCCAGGCGCTCGCAGTACAGGGCCCAGCCTTCGCCATACGCGGAAATATACGCGCGGCGGAAGGCCGGGCGGCCCTTCTGCTCCAGCGCCACCGGCATCTGGAAGGCGTGGCCGGGCGCCGATTCATGCAGGGTCAGCGCCGGCATGCTGTACAAGGGCCGCGACGGCAGGTCATGCGTGTTGACCAGATACACGCCCGGCCCGCCGCGCCCCGACGTGTAATGGGGCGCCTGCTCGTCCGGCACGGGAATGATGGCAAAGCGCTGGCGCGGCAGGTAGCCGAAATACTGCGCCGCCTTGGCGTCGAATTTCTTCGCCACCCAGGCCGAGCGCATCAGCAGTTCGTCCGGCGTGCGCGCATAGAACTGCGGATCGCTGCGCAAAAACTGCAGGAACGCGGCAAAGTCGCCCTTGAAGCCCGTCTGTGCGATGGTCGCGTCCATCTCGGCGCGGATCTTCGCCATTTCCTGCAGGCCGATGGCGTGGATCTGCGCCGCGCTCATGGCCGTGGTGGTAAATTCCGTGATCTTCGACTGGTAATACGCCTTGCCGTCGGGCAGGCGCTCGGCCGCCAGGGTCGTGCCCGCGCCTGGAATATACACGTCGCGCATGAAGGTCAGCAGTTCGCCGAAAGCGGGCATGACGGACTCGCGGATGGCTTGCACGGCGGCGGCGCGCAGGGCCGCCTGCTCCTGCGCCGGCATGCCGGCGGGCAGCTGGCGCAACGGCTGGTAGTACAGGGTGGCGCGCGCAT
>NZ_NRDQ01000048.1 GCF_002878455.1 Janthinobacterium sp. AD80 | reverse complement strand
CAGAGGAAGCGGCCAAGCCAGCCGCCAAGGCCACGCCGGCACCAGCGTCCGCACCCGCCGCCAAGCCTGCACCGGCTCCGGCACCAGCCCCGGCTGCCAAGGTGGCCGACAAGCCAGCCGCCAAGGCAGTGGAAAGCAAACCCGCCGTGAAACCGGTGGACAGCAAGCCGGCGGCGAAAGCTGACACCGCCAAGCCGGAAGCCAGCAAGCCGGCAGGCGCCAAAGCGGCCGCACCTGCTGCGGCGCCAGCCAAGGCAGCCACGCCTGCGCATGCACCCGCCAAGCCGGCCGCCAAGTCCTTCCCGGCCAGCAAACCGGTCGCCACACCGGCCAGCGCCAGCAAGACCGTGGCCAAGGCCGCCGTCAAGCCCCCGGTGAAAGGGGCCGCCAAGCCGGCCGCCAAAGCGGCACCGTCGAAACAGCTGGACATGCTGGGCGGCGGCAAAGGCAGCAACCGCAAGTAAGCAAGCTGGCGCTGCGCACTGCAGGCAAACAGCGGCTAGCAGCAAAACAACGGGCTACGGCCCGTTTTTTGCGTGCCCGTCCACAGCGCGGTTTGCCGCCTTGTTGTATCCTACGCGTACTTTCCGTGCGCGTGTCCCTCCTGCCGCCCCGCGACACCCCAACAAAAAACAACAAAGGTAATCATGAGTTTATCGAGGCTCATCGCCGGCTTCGTGCGTCAGCATTGGCCCGCGTATGCCGCCGCCGCCGTCATGCTGACGGGCGTGGCAACACTGACCGTCTGGATTCCGCGCCGCGTGGGCGCCATCATCGACGCGCTGGCCGCGCACCGCATGACGGCCGCCGAACTGTGGCTGGAGCTGCTGACCCTGCTCGCCGTCGGCGTCGTCATCTACTTCCTGCGCGTCGGCTGGCGCATCACCCTGTTCAAGGCCGCCTACCAGCTGGGCGTGATGCTGCGCACGCGCTTCTACACGCGCATGTCGCAGCAGGGCGCGTCGTTTTACCAGAACCAGCGCACGGGCGACCTGATGGCGCTGGCGACCAACGATATCGATGCCATCGAGATGGCCGCCGGCGAAGCCATGCTGGCCGGCTTCGACGGCACCTTGACCCTGCTGATGGTGCTGGGCATCATGCTGCTGGGCGTGGACTGGCGCCTGGCCTGCATCGCCCTGCTGCCCTTCCCGTTGATGGGACTGGCCTTCTGGCGCATCTCCAGCCATATCCACACGGCGTCGACGGATTCATTAAAGCGCTTCGCGGCGCTGAACGACCATGTGCAAGAGTCCTTGTCGGGCGTGCGCACCCTGCGCGCGCTGGGCCTGGAAGAGCGCAGCAGCAAGCAGTTTTCTACCCTGGCCGGCCACGCGGCGAACGCCAGCCTGACGGCGCAGCGCTGGGAAGCGGCGTATGAACCGGCCGTCGGCCTGACCCTGACGGCCGCCACGGCGCTGACCCTGGGCCTGGGCGGCTACCTGGTGTGGCAAGACCAGCTGACCATCGGCGCGCTGACCAGCTTTTCCATGTACCTGGGCCAGCTGATCTGGCCGATGTTCGCCGCCGGCTGGGTACTTTCCCTGATCGAACGGGGCCGAGCCGCCTGGCAGCGGCTGCAACCGATGCTCGACGCGCCGCTGGCCATCGACGACCACGGCACGATCGACACCCTCACGCCCGGCCCCCTGCAATTGCAGGATGTCGGCTTTGCCTACGCGGGCCAGACGGCGCCGGCCCTGTCGGGCATTTCGCTGCGCCTGCTGCCGGGCCAGACCCTGGGCCTGGTAGGTCCGACGGGCAGCGGCAAGTCGACCCTGCTGCGCGTGCTGCTGCGCCAGGTCACGCCGCAATCGGGCACGGCCACGTGGAATGGCCAGCCGCTCGACGCCTACACCTTGCATGCGCTGCGCGCGGCCATCAGCTGGGTGCCGCAGGAGTCGTTCCTGTTCTCCGCCACCATCGCCGACAATATCGCCCTGGCCCGCCCCGGCGCCACGCGCGAGGACGTGGAACGGGCGGCGCAGCTGGCCGACATCCATGCCGATATTTTGCAGTTCCCCGAGGGCTATCAGACCCACGTGGGCGAGAAAGGCATCACCCTGTCCGGCGGCCAGCGCCAGCGCGTGGCGATCGCCCGCGCGCTCCTGGCCGACAACGGCTTGCTGCTGCTCGACGATGCGCTGTCCGCCGTCGACACGGGAACGGAAACGCGCATCCTGCAGCACCTGGAAGAACTGCGGCGCAAGCGCCCCGAGCGCAGCGCCATCATCGCCAGCCACCGCCTGAGCGCTGTCGTGAATGCCGACCTGATCCTGGTGCTGCGCGACGGCCACGTGACGGAAACGGGCAACCACGACGCCCTGATGCAGCGCGACGGCTGGTATGCCAGCCAGTGGCGCTATCAACAACTGGAAGCCAGCCTCGATGCCATCTAAGACCGACCAAGCCAACGCCACGCAATCCGTGCGCCGCCAGGCCGTGCAGGCCATCGGCCTGCTGCGCCGCGCCGCCGCGCCTGACCTGCGCCATTTATATTGGGCCACGTTCTGGCTGATCATCGCCGCCGCGCTGGAAGTCACGGGCCCTATTTTGGGCAAGGCCCTGATCGACCAGCATCTGCTGCCGCGCAACCTGGACTGGACGCGCATGTCCTTGCTGCTGGGTGGCTGCCTGCTGACGGGCTGGGTCGCTTCCGGCCTGCGCTATCTGCAGCTGGTGCGCCTGTCCGGCCTGGCCATGCGCTCGGTGCAGCGCCTGCGCGAAACCGTCTACCAGCACGTGCTGCGCCTGCCGATGGCCTTCTTCGACCGCGCCATCACGGGCCAGCTGGTCAGCCGCGTCACCAACGACACGGAAGCCGTGAAATCGCTGTACGTGCAGGTGCTGTTCGTCATTCTCGACAGCTCCATCGTCCTGATCGGCACCATGGCCGCCATGGCTTTCCTCGACTGGCGCCTGATGCTGATCGTGCTGGCGCTGCTGCCGGCCGTGCTGGTCATCGTCTTCCTGTACCAGCGCTGGAGCGCGCCGGCCGTGACGCGCGCGCGCGCCCTGCGCAGCGAGATCAACGGGCAGATCGCCGAATCGATCGGCGGCATGAGCGTGCTGCAGGCAAATAACGCGGAAAAACGCTTCGGCGCGCGCTTCACCGGCATCAACCAAGACCACTACACGGCGCGCATGCAGGAATTGCGCGCCAACGCCTGGCTGCTGCGCCCCGCGCTCGACATGCTCAACATCGTGCTGCTGGCCGTCGTCATCTTCAGCTTTGGCCGGCGCGAAATGGGCGCCGTGGAAGTGGGCGTGCTGTATGCGTTCATCAGCTACATCGCGCGCGTGATCGAGCCGCTGATCCAGATCACCATGCAGTTCAGCCAGCTGCAGCAATCGGTGGTGGCGACGGCGCGCGTCTCGGCCCTGCTGGACGAAGCGCAGGCGCTGGAACATGCTCCCGGCAAGGCCGCATCCAGCGGCAGCCATGGCGCCAACGATGGCAGCGTGCCCGCCGTGGACATTGCGCACCTGACCTTCGCCTACGTGGAAAACCAGCCCGTGCTGCACGACCTGTCGCTGCAGATACCGCAGGGCGCCTTCTTCGGCATCGTCGGCCACACGGGCAGCGGCAAGTCGACCCTGCTGTCCTTGCTGCTGCGCTTTTATCCCGTCGCGCAGGGCAGCATCGCCATCAATGGCGTGGCCCTCGACAGCATCGACAATGAGCGCTTCCGCGCCGACGTGGGGCTGGTGCCGCAAGATCCCTTCCTGCTGGCCGCCTCGGCGCGCGAAAACATCGACATGGGCCGCGGCTACACGCAGGCGCAGATCGAGACGGCCGCGCGCGCCGCGCATGCGCACGACTTCATCGCCGCGCTGGAGCACGGCTACGACACGCCGCTGGGCGAAGGCGGCTCGCGCCTGTCGTCGGGGCAGAAGCAGCTGATCGCCATTGCCCGCGCGCTGGCCGGCCAGCCGCGCATTTTGCTGCTGGACGAAGCGACGTCGCGCATCGATAGCCAGACGGAGCAGATCGTGCAGCTGGCGCTCAATGAATTGCGCGGCAAGGTCACCATCATCGCCATCGCCCACCGCCTGTCGACCATCCGCGACGCCGACCGGATCATCGTGCTCAACCATGGCCGCATCACGGAAGCGGGGCCGCACGACGCCCTGATGCAGATCGACGGCGGCCTGTACCAGCGCCTGTATTTGCTGCAGCAGCTGGCACAGTAATGACATTCTGGCCATGTCCGTAGTGTGCACTTTCAGAGATTTCTGCGGTGCGCATGATATTTCTTGATTGCAACAGAATATAATCTTTGCAGAGAAATGGTCATTGCGGGGGCGGGAAGTTGGCAGGCAGACTGAAACGGGCAAGATGGCGGAAGGCGCACTGGCTGCTGGCACTGGCCTGCCTGCTGCCGCCCGCCGCCTACGCCCAGGACGACAGCCTGGAACAGCACATCGCCGCCGTGCGCGAAGATGGCCGCTTCGTGCCGGCGCGCGCCCTGCAGCGCCTGCAGGAGGTGGAAACACAGGCGCGCAGCGCGCCCCTGCCCGTGCGCGCCGAATTCCTCACCCAGCTGAGCAACGCCCGCATGCGCCTGGGGCAGCACGATCTCGCCATGCAGCTGGCCGAGGAGCTGATCGCCTACGCGCGCCAGAATGACAGCGACGTGGCGCTGGCCAAGGGCATCCTCAACAAGGCCTACATCACGTTTGCCATGAACGACCGCCGCGCCTCGCACCTGCTGGCCTTCGAGGCGGAGCGCATCGCCAACCGCACGGACGACTTGCCCGTGCGCGTGCAGGCGACCATCAGCGCCGGCCAGTCCTGGGCGGAGGAAGGCAATTTCCCGTTCGCCCTGGCCAAGCTGCAGGCGGCCGTCGACCTGGCGCGCCAGAGCGATTCGCCGTCCAGCCTGGCCGCCGCCCTGAATGCCCTCACCCTGCTGTACACGCAGATGCGCGAATACGACAAGGGTTTCCAGGTGCTTGACGAATTGCTGGCTGTCTCGGCCACCCTGGCGTCGCCGGGACGCATGGCGCAGGCGAAAAACACGGAATACGGGCTGGCGCTCGACGCCCGGCAGCCGCAGCGAGGCCAGCGCGCCCTGCTGGCGGCGCTGGCGCTGGAACGCCAGCTGGGCGCGAAAGGCATGGTGGCCACCACCCTCGTCAACCTGTCGGACAGCTACCTGAAGGAAGGCGACTACGCGCGCACCCTGCGCTATGCGAATGAAGCCATCACGGCGGCGCGCCTGGTCAACAACGAGCAGGTGGAAGCGACGGCGCGCCTGAACATCGGCCAGGCGCAAATCGGCCAGGGCCGGCTGCAGGAAGGCAAGCAGAGTGTGGCGACGGGCCTGGCCTATTACGAGCGCACGGCCAACCAGCCCGACATGCAGGCGGTGCTGCTGGAATACGGCATGGCGCTGGAAAAGGCCGGCGACATGCGCGGCGCCGTGACTGCCTACCACCGCGAACGGGGCATCTCGAACCAGCTGTTTGAAAAGCAGCGGCAAAAGGCCGTGTATGAATTACAAGAGAAATACGAGGCGGAAAAGAAACAGCGCCAGATCGAACTGCTGAGCCGAGAGAATCAGCTGAAGAGCACGGAGATCGACAACCGCCGCCTGCAGCAACGCGTCTGGTGGCTGCTGGCGCTGGTGCTGGCCATGGGAACGGTCATCGTCGGCTTGCTATACCGCAAGGTGCGCCATGCCAACGTGCAGCTGAACGTAAAGAACCAGGAACTCAAGCGCCAAAGCTCGCGCGACCCGCTGACGGCCCTGTACAACCGCCGCCATTTCCAGGAATTCATGCGCAGCCATACGGGCCGGGGACAACAGACGCAGGCAGGCGATGTCGTCGGCGCCCTGTTCCTGCTCGATGTCGACCATTTCAAGCACATCAACGACCGCTATGGCCATGCGGCGGGTGACCTGGTGCTGACGAACATCGCCGAAACCCTGCACGAGGTCTTGCGCGAAACGGACATGATCGTGCGCTGGGGCGGCGAGGAATTTCTCGCCTTCTTGCCGGCCGTGGCGCGCGACGGCCTTGACGAGATCGCGCGGCGCATCCTCAACGGCGTGGCCGCGCAAAGCATCGACTACCAGGGCCAAGCCATCAAGGTGCACGTTTCCGTCGGCTACGCGCCCTACCCTCTGGCGCCGCTGGGCCAGCCGCTCAGCTGGGAACGCAGCGTCAACCTGATCGACATGGCGCTCTACCTGGCCAAGGCGCACGGGCGCAACCGGGCCTATGGCTTGCGGGGCTTTCATCAAGTGGAACGCACAACCCTCGAAGCGGTGGAGCAAGACCTGGAACGCGCGTGGCGCGACGGCTTTGTCGACCTGAGCGTGGTGGTGGGGACGGAAGATGGGACGGGCGCTGCGGCAGCGGAGGCGGAGGCTAAGACGGGCCGGCACAGCGGAGCCGACCAGGCGCACGGGACAGCGGCCGCCAGTTGACGGCAGGCCGCTGGCGGCGCCAGGCCGATAACGGCCCTGGCGCCCTGTTGGCGATTACTTGGCGGCTTCCTGCATTTTTTCGCCGGCTTTTTCCACTTTCTTGCCGACGGCATCGGCCGCTTCGCTCATTTTCTTGTCAGCATCGGCAGCGACCTGATCCATCTTGGCGCCCGTGTCGGCAGCGGCGCTGCTCACGGCGGCGTCGGCTTTGGCAGCAGCGGCCTTGATGTCGGCTTCAGCCTTGGCAGCGGCGGCATCGATTTGCTGGCCAGCCTGCTCAGCAGGACCCGCGGCGACATCTTCCTTCTTCTGGCAAGCGGCCAGCGAAACAACGATCATCCCGGCGGCGCACAACGTCATCAGTTTTTTGCTTACTTTCATGATATTCCCTTTCATTGTTATCAAAAGACACAGATCAGTTCGCAATATACACCTGCCTAAAATTTTCTTGCGTTCGCTAACGCACATAAAATCGGGCTTTTGTAGCGTATTTGTAAGCAATGGTATCTTGATATCTTTTTGGCTATGTCACCGTCAAATGGGGGAATTCTCCCAACGTGGCTTTCAGCAAGGTTTCTGCTGAGAGGATACGCCTGGCATCGAGTATCCAGCACCAGCCCAGGTAATGGTGCAGGTAGCGCGTCGCCACGCCATGAAACGGACGCAGCCATTGCCTGAGACGGCTGTGATAGGCGTTGACGTTCTGCACGTGGGCCGCGCCCCGCACGCGCATGCCGGCACGCAGATTGACGGCCTGATGGCTGATGCCCGCCTCGCGGGCAAAAGCGGCGTAGGCCGCATGGCCATCCGTAACCAGCAGCACATCCTGGTCCATGACGGGCGGCAAACAGCGATGCAGCTGCGCCTTCGTCAAGGCGCCCATGCCGGTGACGAAATCGAGGGTTTGTCCCGTGCGGTCGCGCGCCACCAGGATGCAGACGTGTTCATGCGACATGCCGCGCAAGGTCGCGTGGCCTCCGCGGCGGCGTGCCGGACGCGTCATCGTGCGCGCGCCCTTTTGCGATTCCAGCACATACAGTTCGTCGGCCTCGGCAATGCCATGCAGGCAGTGCGGCCGGTCCGTTTTTGCCAGGCTTAAAAACCGGTGGCGCCAGCGAAACGTGGTGTTGCGGTGCAGGCCCAGTCGGCTGGCCGCGCGGCGCACCGAAACGGAGTCGAGCAGGCAGTCGGCATATTCGAGCCATTGCGCCTTGTGGCGCAGGCGCGCCAGCGGCGTGCCCGTCAGGGCATTGAAGGTGCGGCCGCAGGGCACGCAGCGGTAGCGCTGCAGGCCGTGCGCATGGCCATGCCGGTGCACATGCGCCGAATGGCAGGCTGGGCAGGCCAGGCGCTGGCGCGCCACGTCCTCGATCAGGGCGATGGCTGCCTGCTGCGGCGCGTTGCCACGCAGCAGGGCGATGCCGGCCTGGCGCTGGCGTGCGCTCAGGCTGGCGAACTGCGCGATAAAGATCGTCCATTCGGCTGACAACATGATCGGCTCCGTGCATGGTGAATATGCAGAGTCAGACCACGCGGGCACAGGAAGATTCCGGCATTGCCCCTACTTGCCGATGACAGAGCCATCTTTTTAGCCAGTTTTACCCTGTTGCTTGCCCCCCGCGGGACCTGGCATCTGATAGCCATCCGTCAAGGTACGCAGGAAAACAATCACGTCGGCAATTTCCCCTTCGTTCAGCGCGGGCCGCTGGCCCGGCTGGCGGTCGAACGGCGCTTCCACGTTGACATTGGCTTCCAGTCCCGGCGGCAAGTCATCGTACTTTCGCAGCTTGCCGTTCCTGTCTTTCGGATACCATTTTTGCGGCGCCGTATCGCGCTGCACGTAAAAGCGCAGTACCTGCTCCAGGCTCGTGAAACTGCCGTTATGGAAAAACACCTTGCGCAGCGCCACATTGCGTAGCGACGGCGTCTTGAAGCTGCCGCAATACTCCTTGTGCTGCATCAAATCCGTGCGGTCGGGGCCGCACAGTCCCATGTCGAAAAAGGCCGGGTTCGCATTCGCCGGCAAGGTGGTGTTGCGCGGCACGCCGATATTGATCAAGCCGTAGTCCGTGAATTGCGGGAAGGCGCCGCCTGGGGTGATCTGGCTGATGTGGCAGGAAGCGCAATTGCCCTTGTTTTCATCGTTGAACAGGGCCAGGCCGCGCGCTTCCTGCGGGCTCAACGTGGCCTGCTTGCGCAGCACGGCATCGTACTTGCTCGTGTAGGGGTAGAAATCGGCCGGGCTTTCCTGGAACACTTCCAGCGACATCAGCGCCCAGCGCAAGGCCTGGCCCGGCTGCTCGAAAATGTCCTCGCCATACGTGCGGCGGAACTGCGCCGCCAGCGGCCCGGCCCGCAACTTTGCCACCACGGCGGCCGCATCGCGGTTGCCCATCTCGCGCGGCGACAGCAGGGGCGCCAGCGCCTGTTCATGGCCGGACTGGGCGCGGCCATCCCAGTTGCGCCCGCCTGTCGGCCCAGCGTCGATGCTGTCGTCGCCGTCATCGTCGTGATAATGCTCGCTGAAGGCGGGCGCATTCTGGATGTAGCGCAGCGAAGGCGCCGCGCGCGTGCCCGCATCTTTCAATTCAGGGCCGCCCAGCTGCACCGCCAGGCCGTTCGGCGGCCCATATGCGTGCTCGGGACTGTGGCAGCTGGCGCACGACAGCTTGCCCGACACGGACAGGCTGGGCGCAAAAAACATGGCGCGCCCCATGGCCGTCATCTGCGCCACGGAAGGCTGGCGCTGCAGGGTGGGCGCATAGGCGCCGGACAGATAGGCAGGCGTGGCAGGCGTGGCTGCGGCGTGGGCATCGTTCTGCGCCGCCGGATGGCAGGCGGCCAGCAAACAGGCGGCCACGGCGGCGAGCAGCAGGGAGGGTCTCGGTTTCATCATGGGCTGGCAGCGTAGCAAGCATATATGACAGCTGCGTGACAAAACCCTGTCAAAACGCATGTATCAAAAACCGTACATTACGTCATGTAACAGGGGCTGACATGTCACGCAGCTGACATATTCGATGCCTAGCATGCGACGTTTTCCACCCAGAAGGCATGAACATGAAACCGCAAGCCCGAAACACTTTTGCGCCCGTCCTACGTCCCTTACCGTTGTTATTGTCGCTGGGCCTGGCCGCCTGCGGCAGCGACTACGCCGTCACGCCGCATATCAACGGCCAGGTGATCGGCAGCTACTATGAGAACGCCCAGGTCTGCGTCGAGAGCAGCAGCGCCAGGCTGACGTGCGACAGTGGATCGAGCGCCGTGCGCACGGCCGCCGACGGCAGCTACAGCCTGGAAGGCCAGGGCGCCGTGCTGGTGACGGTGGGCACGGACGCCATCCGCCACGAAGTGATCGGCGACGCCGGCACCAAGGTCACGCAAAAACTGCTGCTGCGCGCGCCCGCCGGCCATGCAGGCTTCGTCAGCGCCCTGTCGACGGAACTGGTGCAAGTCATGGACAGCAATGGCGGCGACTTTGCGGCCGCCAGCAGCAAGCTGGCCGCGCGCATCGGCGTGTCCGAAGCGGGGCTGGCATCGGACTTCAACAAGGCCAGCGGCGACGAACTGGCGAAGCTGAAGGCGGAAAACGCCAGCGTCACGAACTTGATCGCCAGCGCCAGCGCGCAGGCGGCGCCGGCCGACGCCCTGGCCGCCCTGAACAGCGGCCTGGCATTGAACAACATCCAGACCATCGTCGTCATCTACGCGGAAAACCGCGGCTTCGACAACTTGTATGGCCTGTTCCCCGGTGCGAACGGCGTGCCGGGCGTGAACCCCACATCGACGTCCGCGTATGTGCCGCAAAAGGATATCGACGGCAGCACCCTGCCCGTGCTGCCACCGACCTGGGGCGGCATGACGGCGGCCGGCCAGAGCACCGTCATCACGCAGGCGCAATCGGCCAACCTGCCGAACAAGCCGTTCCAGATCGACGACGCCAGCAGCCCGCTGTACCTGCCGCAATCGGTGATCACGCGCGACCTCGTTCACCGCTTCTATAACAACCAGATGCAGATCAACGGCGGCGCCAACGACAAGTTCGCCGCCTACTCCGATGCGGGCGGCTTGAGCATGGGCTATTACGACGGCAGCAAGATGCAGCTGTGGGACATCGCCAAACAATATGCGCTGGCCGACAACCTGTTCATCGGCGCCTTCGGCGGCTCGTTCCTCACGCACCAGTACCTGATCTGCGCATGCGCGCCCACCTATCCGAACGCCGACACCTCGGTGGCCAAGGGGTCGATCGCGAAAATCGACGTCGACGCCAAGGGCAACTTCCTGCGCCTGACGCCGTCCGCCACGGCACCAGGCACGGTGCTGAACGGCGCGCCCGGCTACGCCAACGATGGCGCGCTGACGCCGGCCGACAGCACGGGCATGTTCTACGCCGTCAATACCATGCAGCCGGCGTTCCAGCCCAGCAGCAACGCCCCGGCAGCGGGCGACAGCAGCAAGCTGTATGCGGACACGGGCAAGGCCACCACCTTGCCGCAGCAGACGCAGACCAACATCGGCGACCTGCTGTCCGGCAAGAATATCGACTGGGCCTGGTATGCGGGTGCCTGGAAAGACACGACGGCCCTGGCCACGGCCAGCGCGCGCGGCAGCAGCTTCCCCAGCCCGCCGAACTTCCAGTTCCACCACCAGCCATTTAACTATTTTGCCAGCATGGATCCCGTCAAGGCGCCCGCCTACCGCGCCGCCCACCTGCGCGATTTCGACAGCCAGTTCATGAATGACGCCAGCGCCGGCAAGCTGCCCGCCGTGACCTTCTACAAGCCGCAGGGTAACTTGAACCAGCACGCGGGCTATGCCAGCGTGGCCGATGGCGACGCGCATATCGCCAGTGTCATCGCCCAGCTGAAAAAGAGTCCGCAGTGGAAAAACATGCTGGTCATCGTCACCTACGATGAAAACGGCGGCTTCTATGACCACGCCACGCCGCCAAAAGGCGACCGCTGGGGTCCGGGCACGCGCGTGCCGGCCATCCTCGTCTCGCCGTACGTGAAAAAAGGATTAGTCGATCATACGCAATACGATTCGGCCTCCATCCTGCGCGCCATCACGCACCGCTTCGCGCTACCCGTACTGGACGGTTTGACGACGCGCGACAAGGCGCTGGTGGCCAATGGCGGCAAGCCGATGGGCGACTTCAGCGCCGCGCTGGCGCTGGTGCCGCAAGAGTAAGGTGCAGTAGCAAGGCCCGGCAAGATACGCCCGCCCGGCCTGGCCGCGGCGGGCGTTTTACTTGGCGCCTGTCGCAGCAAATGCATACGATAGGCTCTTGCTCGCGCTATTGGCCGGGGGCGGTATCGAGCAGCGAACGTTCGAGCAGCTGCGACAGCGCCGCGCGCAGGGCCTGCGTGCGCGTCGCCAGCTCCGGCCGCTTGTAGCGCTCGGCGGCGATCAGGCTGTTCTCCAGGCAGACCCGGTCGCCTTTTGCCAGGCAGGCGTCGGCGGCGTCCAGCTGGACACTGGCTTGCGCCACTTTCACTTTGGCATCGAGTTCCAGGGTGTCGGGATCGTCTCCCCAGCGTTTCACATGGGCCGCCAGGCGCGTGGCAGCCAGGTCCGGCTTGCCGCCATCGAGCGCCTGGTTGACGGCTGCCTGCGCCGCGCTCCACGCCTGCTCGCGCCGCTGTTTCTTCTCGCACGCGCTGGCGGCGCTCGTGATGCCCGCTTGCAGGCGTTTCAGCTGCGCCGCCGGCGCCTTGGCGCTTTTCAGCACGGCCAGGCCACTGCGCGCGCCGTCCAGGTCGCATTGGGCCGCCAGCGCCATGGCCGCATCGACCTGCTGCGCCACGCTGGCCGGCTTGTCGGCGGGCTTGTTGATGAACCAGATGCCTGCCAGCACCACGCCTGCCGCGACCCACGTGCGCAAGCGGATGGGCGGACGCGGCGGCGGCACCGAGCCCTTGCTTGCCGGTTTCGCCGGTGGCGCCCTGGACGGCACCGGCGCGGCT
>NZ_NRDQ01000047.1 GCF_002878455.1 Janthinobacterium sp. AD80 | reverse complement strand
CGCGCCGGCGCGGCCATGGCGCAGCTGCTGACGCAGCGGCGCCACCGCCTCGACGGCCTGGCGGCGCAGCTGGAACTGTTGAATCCCCAGCGCACCCTGGAGCGCGGCTACGCGATCCTGCGCGACGAGAAAGGGGCCATCGTGCGCTCGCCGGCGCAGCTGCAGGCGCGCCAGAACGTCAACGTGCGCCTGGCCGAAGGCAGCGCGCAGGTCGGCATCGCCAGCGTGCAGGCGAGCCTGGAATAAGCGCTGGAACAAGCACTGGAACAAGCGGAATAAAAAAGGCCGGGGAAAGCTCCCCGGCCCAACACCTGCCCTACTGAGTGGACTGCAACTGCGACTGCTCTTTCCCCCTACGCCATCAGAACTTCATCGACACGCGCGCGCCAAAGGTGCGCGGCGCGTTGTAGAAGGCGCCGTAGATCTGCTGCGTCGGCTGGCATGGCATGCCCACGTCCGTGCACAGTTCCAGCACGTCGAGCTTCACGGCCTTGTCGGTGGCGTTCTGCACGAACGCCTCCACCGTGTACGCCTTGTTCGCCGGCTGGAAGCGCAGGCTCAAGTCCAGGGTGGTGTAGGCTTCCTGGCGCTTGACGCCGGCATGGCCCGGCACGTCGCCGTTGAACGCGCCCGCGCCGACGTACGACATGGTTTCGTAGTGCACGGAGGCGCGCGGCGTCAGCTGCCCGCCGCCGACCGCGAAGTCATGCTCGTACTGCACGGTCGTGGAAAACTTCGGCGCATGCTTCATGGTGCTGCCGCCCACGTTCACCAGCGGCGCCGTCGAGCCGCAAGCCTGGCCATTCGCGCGCGCCGCATCCACGTCGCACGACAGGAAATCGTCGTACACGGCTTTCAACCAGGTGGCGTTGCCGGTCAGCCGGTCCGATTTGGTCGGACGCCAGACCCATTCCGCTTCCAGTCCCTTGACGGTGGCGCCGGCCGCGTTGAAGTTGGCCAGCACGCTGTTGACCACCTGCGATTCGAGCTTGTCCTTGTACTTCATCAGGAAGGCGTCGAGGTTCAGGGTCAGTTCGCGGTTCAGCAAGTCCGACTTGAAACCGATTTCATAGCTGGTCAGCTTTTCCGGCTTGGTGGTGGCGCCGCCGTCACCCATGGCGGGCGAGTGGAAACCCGTCGTCACGGAGCCAAACAGCAAAATGTCCGGGCGCAGCTTGTACTCGATGCGGCCCAGCCAGGTGGCCTGGCCATATTTCAGGTCCGCCGTGTTGTCGCCCGGCGTGTTGCCGCAGGTGGCCGCCGTGATGGCGCCGCCCGGTCCGATATTGTGCGTATTGGCCAGGCCCGTGCCCGGCATGACCAGCTGCGCCATCTGCTCTGGCGTGAGCACGGTGGTGCCCAGCGGCGTGTTGGCGGGCCAGTTCGGGCATGCCCAGTTCTGGCCGCCGATATCGAATTTATGGTCTTTCGTGTAGCGCGCGCCGGCCGTCAGCTTGATCTGATCGGTGACTTGCTGGCTGACCTGGCCGAACACGGCTTTCGATTTCAGCTGGCGGTCGCCCTGGATGAAGGACATCGACGACGCATACTGGCCCACGGTTGGCTGCACGAAGATCACGGCGCCGTTGGCGATATCCTGCTGCACGGCCGCCTGCGAAATCTGGCTGCGGTCGATATCGAAGCGCACCTTGTTCTTTTCATTGAAGAGGAACAGGCCGGCCACCCACTGGAATGGCGCATCGTCGTCCGAGCGCGCCTGCAGCTCGTGCGAATAGCTGTCGAACTGCGCCCAGTCCGTGCGGTTTTCCGACTTGAAGCCGGGGAACAGGCCGGCGTCCGCGTCGTTGCTGTTCTGGCGCTTGTAGCGGCTCCAGCTGCCCAGGTAAGTGAAGTCAAGCGCATCCGTCGGCTTGTAATTGAGCTTGCCCTTGTAGGTCAGGATGGACTGGTCCAGGGTGCCTGGCGTGTCGATCAGGGCCGAGCGCAGCTTCGTTCCCGGTGCCGGTTCGGCCGCCAGGAAGACATTGCCGGCGCCCTGGTCGAGGAAGTAGTCGGCGATGAAGGTGCCGCGCAGCTGCGGCGTGAATTTCCACAGCAGCGAGGCGCGCACGCCCATCTGGTCGCCGGCGCCATACTTGGCCGTGCCGGGCATGACGTTCGAGCCGCGGCGGAAGTCCACCGTGCCATCGTGGCTATCCTTGATGGCGGCGATGCGCAGCGCCACATCGTCGGAGAACGGGATGTTGAGCATGCCCTGCGTCTGCAGGTGGCGGTAGTCGCCCACCGTGATGCCGGCCGAACCCATGAACTTCGACGTGTTCGGCGCGGCCGACACCAGGTTGACGGCGCCGGCCGTCGAATTGCGGCCATTTAAGGTGCCCTGCGGTCCGCGCGCCACCTCGACGTGGGACAGGTCGTACATCAGCGCCGTGGCGCCCTGCGGACGCGGCGAATACACGCCGTCGACATAAAAGGCGACGGCCGGGTCGCCCAGCTCCGTGTGGTTGGCCGAACCGACGCCGCGCATGTAGACGTGCACGCCGCCCGAGTCGCCATGCTGTTCGACGACCAGGCTGGGCACCATGGTGGCCAGCGAGGCCAGGTCCTTGACCTGGTTGTTTTGCAGCGTGTCCTGGTTGAAGGCGGTGACGGCCAGCGGCGTCTCCTGCACGAAGGTATTGCGGCGCGTGGCCGTGACGACGATGCGGTCCATTTGCTCGGCCGCCGGCTGCGCCGTATTGGCGGCCGCCGTGGCCTTGTCGGCATCTTGCGCCAGGGCGGCGCCGCTGCCCAGCAGGATGAATTGGGCGAACGTCGCATGCGCCAGGCTGAATGCAATGGTGTTTCTCTTGAACGGCTTCATTGTTATTGTCTCCTCTACCACTGGTTGAATGATGATCACATAGCTCTATGGCTACTGCTGCACATTTTTTGGGTGTCAAGCTCGGTTCATGGGGCCTCCGTGCGGGTCAATGGGTGGCCACGGCGCGCCCGCCCGTGTCGAACAAAAAGGCATGGCCTTCTTCCGGCGCGAAGCCGATGCTGCTGCCCTGCGCCAGCGCATGGCGCGCTTCGCCATGCAGCTTGATGGCCACCGCATGCGCGCTGCCATCGAGCGTGGCATGGATGATCTGCGCGTCGCCCAGCTGCTCGATCAGGCTGACGGTGGCGGCGTACCCCTCCCCGCGCGGCACCAGGCGCAGGTGTTCGGGACGGATGCCAACCAGCATGCCCGCCTCGCCACCGAGCTGGCTGGCCAGCGCCGGCACGGCTGCGCACGGCAAAAAATTCATGCGCAGGGCGCCGATGAAGCCGGCCACGAACTGGCTGGCAGGATGGCGGTACAGGTCCAGGGGCGCGCCCACCTGCTCCAGGTGGCCGCCGTGAAAGACGGCGACCCTGTCACCGAGCGTCATGGCCTCGACCTGGTCGTGCGTGACGTAGATCATCGTCGTGCCCAGTTCCTGGTGCAGCTTGGCCAGCTCGATGCGCGTCTGCACGCGCAGCGAGGCGTCGAGGTTGGACAAGGGTTCATCGAACAAAAACACCTTGGGCTGGCGCACGATGGAGCGGCCGATCGCCACGCGCTGGCGCTCGCCGCCCGACAGGGCCTTGGGCTTGCGTTCGAGCAGGTGCGTGATCTGCAAGATCTCGGCCACCTTGCCGACGGCGGCGCGCACCTCGGCTTCCCCCTTGCCGGCCAATTTGAGGGCAAAACCCATGTTCTCGCGCGCCGTCATGTGCGGGTACAGCGCATAGCTCTGGAAGACCATGGCGATGCCCCGCTCGGCCGGCGCCACGTCGTTGGCCAGCAGGTCGCCGATGCGCAGCTGGCCCGCGCTGATGTCTTCCAGGCCCGCGATCATGCGCAGCAGGGTCGACTTTCCGCAGCCTGACGGTCCGACAAAGACCATGAACTCGCCATCATGAATATCGAGGTCCAGGCCCTTGACGATTTCCGGGCCGTCGCCGTAAGTCTTGCGGATGCCGCGCAGGGAGATGGCGGCCATGTCAGTGCTCCCCTGCCAACACCGGCGCATCCGCATGCGCGGCCCGCTGCGCGGCAATGAAATCGCGGTACCACAGCGCGCTGTCCTTGAAGCTGCGCTGCTGCGTGGCGTAGTCGACGTACAGCATGCCGAAGCGCTTGGCGTAGCCGGAGTTCCACTCGAAGTTGTCCATCAGGCTCCAGTAGAAATAGCCGCGCACGTCGATGCCCTGGGCGATCACGGCGCGCAAGGCGTCCAGGTGCAGCTGCACGTACTCGATGCGCGGCGCGTCGTGGATCCTGCCGTCGACGGGCTTGTCGGCCACGGCCATGCCGTTTTCCGTGATGTAGACGGGCGGCAGCCGGTATTCGCGGTGCAGGCCCACCAGCAGTTCCGTCAAGCCCTGCGGATAGGTTTCCCAGCCCATGTCGTTGACGCCGAGCTTGCATTCGGGCTTGCGCGGCGGCGTCTCGGCGCTCATGAAAGCGCGCGTGTAGTAGTTCACGCCGAGGAAATCGATGGGCTGCCTGATATCTGTGAAATCGTTTTCAAATATGCATAAAGCGGAAGCGTCGATGTGTTTCAGGGCCAGCGCCGGGTAGCGGCCTTTGAAGATGGCGTCCATATACCACTGCACCGAGCGCGCATATTCGAGTTCGGCCAGCGCCTTGTCCTGGGCGCTGTCGGTGGCCGGCGTGGCCGTCCACTGATTGAGCACGATACCCAGCTTCGCCGGTGCGTTCACCGTGCGCATGGCTTGCATGGCCAGGCCGTGCGACAGCAGCAGGTGGTGCGACACCTGCACGGCGGCGGCAGGGTCGGCCATGCCGGGCGCGAACTGGCCCGTGCCGTGGCCCAGCACGGCCGTGCACCACGGTTCATTGTGCGTGGCGATGCTGGCGACACGCTGGCCGAAGCGGCGTGCCACCTCGGCAGCGTAGGCGGCGAAGTGATAGCAGGTGGCGCGGTTGAGCCAGCCGCCCTCGTCCTGCAAGGCTTGCGGCAAATCCCAGTGGTACAGGGTCAGGTGCGCGTCGAGGCCCCTGGCGGCCAGGGCGTCGAGCAGGCGCGCATAGAAATCGAAGCCCGCCTCGTTCCAGGCGCCGGAACCCGTGGGCTGCACGCGCGACCAGGACATGGAAAAGCGGTAGGCATTCACGCCCAGGCTGGCGATCAGTTCCACGTCCTCGGCATAGCGGTGGTAATGGTCGCAGGCCACGTCGCCATTGCTGCCATCGATGATCTTGCCTTCCGTGTGGCTGAAGGTATCCCAGATGGATGGGCCGCGGCCATCGATGGCGGCCGCGCCCTCGATCTGGTAGGCGCTGGTGGCCACGCCCCAGGTGAAGGTGGCGGGAAAGTTGTTGTCGGTATCGTCGTTATGCATGGTGGTGGTATCAGTGTGAGGGGTTGAAATAAATGCGTGCATCAGCCTTTGACGGCGCCCTGGGTCAAGCCTTCAATTAAGCGCTTGGAGGCGACAAAAAACATCAGCAGGAGCGGCAGAACGGCGATGGCGGCGCCCGTCATCAGCGCGCCCCACTCCGTGTTGTTCGGCGCCTGCATGCTGCGCAGTGCCAGCGGGATCGTGTAGTTCTCGACCGAGCGCATGACGACCAGCGGCGTAATGAAATTGTTCCACGAGTTGATGAAGGTGATCAGTCCCAGGGTACCCATGGCGGGACCGATCAGCGGCAGCACGACTCGCCAGTAGATGGCGAATTCGCCGCAGCCGTCGATGCGCGCCGCCTCGATCAGGTCCTTCGGAATGGCCGTGCCGATGTACTGGCGCATCAGGAAGATGCCCAGCGCGCCGGCCGCTCCCGGCACGTACAGGGCGCGTGGCTGGTCCAGCCATCCGAGAAAATCCATCAGCATGAACGTCGGAATCATGTTCATGAAGGACGGGATGATCATCGACGCCATCACCAGGGTAAACAAGGGCCGCTTGAAGCGGAACTCGTACATGGCGAAGGCATAGCCGCCCAGCGAGCAAAAGAACAGGGTCAGCGCCGTCGTCATCAGGGCCACGTACAGGCTGATGCCGATATTGCGCCAGAACGGCAGGCGCTCCTGCAGCAGTGCCAGGTTGTTCAGCAGGGCCGTGCCGAACCAGCGCGGCGGCGGCATGCTGTAGATCTCGGCGCTCGTGTGCGTGGCGAAGACGAACATGAAGTAGAACGGCGCGACCATGATCAGGGCGCCGATGGCCACCATGGCGTAGGCCGTCCAGCGGGTCGTGTTCATTTGGCCTCCTTGCGTTCTGTGCGTTCGTTGCGGCTGAAGATGCGGTTGTTCACCCAGGTGGTGCTGGCGATGATGAGGAACAGCAGCCAGGAAATGGCCGACGCCGTGCCGAAGTCGCCCGAGGAAAACGCCGTCTTGTAGACGAAGATGGCCGTCGTCATCACGGACTGGCTCACGCCGCTCGATTCGGCCACCAGCACGAACGGCTCCTCGAACAGCTGCAGGTTGCCCATGATGGTGAGGGTCACGGCCAGGTAGATCATCGGGCGCAGCTGCGGCAGGGTGATGTACCAGAACTGCTGGCGCGTCGACGCGCCGTCGATGGTGGCCGCCTCGTACAAATCCTTCGGTATCACCTGCAGCGCGGACAGGTACAGCACCAGGTTCCAGCCAAGATAGCGCCAGAAAATCACGAAGGCGACGGCCGGCTTGATGAACAGCGAGCTGCCCAGCCAGTCGATCGATTCCGCCGGAAACAGGCCGCCGACGAGCGGCAGGCTGGCGCACCACTCGATCAGCACATTGATCTGCCCGTAGTCGCGCGAGAACAGGGTATTGAAGACCATGGCGATGGCCACGCTGGAGGTGATGAACGGCAAAAAGTAAATGCCGATCACCAGGTTGCGCGAGCGCTTGAAGCTGTTGTGAATAAAGGCCGCCAGCGGAATGGCCACCAGGTGCTGCGGCACGCCCGAGGCCAGCGCCAGCCACACGGTATTGCCCAGCGAACGCAGGAACCACGGGTCGCTCAGCGCGTACTTGTAGTTGTCCAGGCCCACCCACTGCATGGCTTCCACGCCGCTGGCCGCTTCCCACTGGTTGAACGACAGATAGATGGAAAACAGCAGCGGAAACAGGCTGAAGACGGCGAACAGGATGAAGAAGGGACTGATGAATATATACGGCGCCCACTTCTTCATGTTGAAGCGCTTCCTGGCCGGCCGCATTGCAGCGGCGGCGGACGCGCCCTCGGTACAAGGCATGGAGGTAGTCATGCTGCTCCTAGCGCCGCGCGCGGTGGGTGATCAGGGCCTTGGCGTCGGCCAGCGCCGTCTTGATATCCTTGTTTTGCGCCAGCACGCTTTCCAGTTCCATGTTGACGATATCGCGCGCCACGGCGTCGAACTTGTCAACGCGGATGACGGGGATTTTCGCCGCCGTGTCGCGTGCCAGCGCGCGCGTCTTCTGGCCGCCGAAATACGCTTGCGGCTCGTCCATCATCGGGTCGGCATACGCCGCCTTGAGGGCCGGGAAGGCGCCGATCTCTTTCAAGGAATGCAGCTGGATATCCTTGTTGACGGTCATGAACTTGATGAATTCCCACGCCTGCGCCTTGTTGGCGGCTTTCTTCGGGATGCCATAAAAGGAGCCGCCGTAGGACGCCAGCGCGCCGGCCGGCAAATTCGCCGCGCGCCACTGGCCGGCAGACGCCGGCGCCAGCCACTTGGCCAGGTGGCCGCTGAGCCATGAACCCATCATCTGGCTGGCCACCTTGTCGCGTTTGAAGCCTTCGGCCCACTCGCCCGTCCAGGCCACGGTGCGCGCATCGATGCCGGCCACCCGCGCCGCCTTGGCCAGCTCGAAAGCCTTGACGAAGCGGGGCGAGTCGACCAGCACCTGGCCCTTGTCGCCAAAATAAATGCCTTCGCCGTCTTTCAGATTGGCGCGGATATAGATATCGGCCAGGTCGCTGGCGCCGGCCAGCAGATAGGTGCCGGTGGCGGCCTTGAGCTTCTTGCCGGCGGCGATATACGACTCCCACGATTGCGTCAGGTCGGCCTCCTTGATGCCCGCCTTGTCCATCAGGTCCTTGCGGTAGAACAGGGTGCCCGGCCCCAGGTCGGCCGGCATGGCGCCCAGGGTGCCGCGCGAGCTGGTGGCCTGCACGAAGGTGAAGGGCACGAACTGGGCGCGATACTGCCCTGCCCCGTACGGCGCCTGCAGCAAGTCGTCCATGCCCTTCGATTCGGCGAAGCTGCCGACATAGCGGAAGTCGATGGCCATCACGTCAGGCAGGCGCGCGCCGGCCGCCAGCGCCGTCGTCATCGAATTATGGTGGTCGTCGATCTGCAGGCTGACCAGCTTGACCTTCACCTGCGGATACAGCTTTTCCCACAGCGGCAAGGCCGTTTTCACGGCGCGGTCCAGGTCGGGAAACGAGGCCACGGTGATGGTGGCGGGGGCCAGCACGGGCAGGGCCGCGGCAGGCGCAACGGAGGCAGGGGTGGCGGCGCTGGCCATGCCGCTGGCAAGGCAGGTGGCCACAGCGGCCAGGCTTAGCGCGGACAGCAGGGACGCGGCAGGCAAGGCTGCGCCAGGGGGGCTTGACTTCATTGATTCATCTCCGATTATTAGCGTCTTCTATCTTGAAAACGTTTTCACAACATGTGTTCATTTAACACCGCATCGAAAATGAAGTCAATCAGAAATGTTGTCATTTTTATGGATGCAGTCACGACAAGGCGCGCGCCACGGCGCGCGCTCTCCTATGAAAATCCCCGCAAATCGGCCAGTTGACGCGCTGTTGTTTTTCGTGAAAACGTTTTCAGACGCAGAACGTAGGTCGGCTTAGCGCGCCAGCGCGCAAGCCGACACGCTGTTGACGGCGCAGGCAGGATTCCCAGGTATCGTAGGCTGTGCTGTGTCGGCTTACGCCCTGCGGGCTAAGCCGACCTACGCAAGCTGTTGTTTTTCGTGAAAGCGTTTCAGACGCAGTACGTAGATCGGCTTAGCGCGCCAGCGCATAAGCCGATACGGTGTTGGCGGCGCAGGCAGGATTCCCAGGCATCGCTGGCCGCGCTGTGTCGGCTTACGCCCTGCGGGCTAAGCCGACCTACGCCAACCTACGCCGACCAGCTCCCACCTGCGCCAACCTGTGCCAACCTGCGCCCACCTGCGGCGCCGGGCCCCATTTATGGTAATCTTTCACTGAAAAGGTTTTCAGAGCACTGGAAACTTGCCATCTTGATACACGGAAATCACCTTGACCGATAGCGCCCACGCCGCCCCTCCCTCCACCCTGCTTGACGTCGCCCGCCAGGCCGGCGTGTCGCCCAGCACCGTTTCACGCATCCTGAATGGCACGGCCAAGGTGTCGGACGACAAGCGCGACGCCGTGCTGGCGGCGATCACGCAAATGAAGTTCGCGCCCAACCAGATGGCGCAGGGCCTGAAAAAGGGCCGCTCGATGACCATCGGCATCGTGGTGCAGGATATTTCCAGCCCCTTCTTCGACGAAAGCCTGCGCGGCGTGGACGATGGCTTGAAGGATACGGGCTACGCCTCCGTCATCGTCAGCGGCCACTGGAATGCGCAGGAAGAGGCGGACCGCATCCGCCTGTTGCTGGCGAGGAAAGTCGACGGCATCATCCTGCTGTCGGGGCGCATCTCGGACGAAAGCGTGCTCGACTTTTCGCAGCAGCGGCCCATCGTCTCGACGGGCCGCCTGCTGGCGACGAAAAGCGCCATCGGCTTCAAGCTCGACAACGAATACGGCGCCTACCTGGCCGTGCGCCACCTGGTGGAACTGGGGCACCGGCGCATCGCCTTTGTTTCCGGTCCCGCCAACAACACGGATGCGGCCGAACGCCTGACGGGCTACCAGCGGGCGCTGCGCGAAGCGGACATCGCCATCGATCCGAAGCTGATGGTGGAAGGTGATTTCCATGAAGCAAGCGGGATGCTGGCCATGAACCATTTGTTTGATACGCATCAGCAGTTCAGCGCCGTCTTCGCCGCCAACGACCTGTCCGCCTATGGCGTGCGTCTGTGCCTGTACCGCAAGGGCATCCGCGTGCCCGACGATATCTCGCTGGTGGGCTTCGATGACTTGCCCGGCTCGTCCTACACGACGCCGCCGCTGACCACCATCCACCAGCCCCTGTACGACATCGGCCGCATCGCCACGCAAGCGCTGCTGGGACTGATCAATGGCGAAGCCGTGCAGGCGGCGATCCCGCCGCTGGAGCTGATCGTGCGCGAGACCACGCGGCGTTTCCGCTAGGGCTGGCGCTGAACGAGAATCACTACGCGCAACAGCGCGGAACACGCGTGGCGGAATCTGCAGCAATGGCGCATCCGCTTTACAATAGTGGCTCGTTCAGCAAGAATGCTTGGTTCAAGCACGCATGGCTCAACCTCCGGCCGCAGGCTGGAAGACTCCGAACACTCACCACAAAGGGACATCACATGGAACATACTCTGCCACCACTGCCGTATGAAATGGACGCTCTGGCGCCGCATATTTCGAAAGAAACCCTGGAATACCACTATGCCAAGCATCACCAGGCGTATGTGACCAACTTGAACAACCTGATCAAGGGTACCGAGTTCGAGAACCTGTCGCTGGAAGAAATCATCAAGAAATCGTCGGGCGGCATCTTCAACAACGCGGCGCAAGTATGGAACCACACCTTCTACTGGAACGGCATGAAGCCGGCCGGCGGCGGCGCACCTACCGGTGCCGTGGCTGACGCGATCAACGCGAAATGGTCGTCGTTCGACAAGTTCAAGGAAGAATTCACCAAGTCGTGCGTGGGCAACTTCGGTTCGGGCTGGACCTGGCTGGTGCAAAAAGCCGACGGTTCCGTCGACATCGTCAACACCTCGAACGCCGGCTGCCCGCTGACCACCGGCGACAAGCCGCTGCTGACCTGCGACGTGTGGGAACACGCCTACTACATCGACTACCGCAACCTGCGCGCCAAGTACGTGGAAACGTTCTGGGGCCTGGTCAACTGGGACTTCGTTGCCAAGAACTTCGCGTAAGCGCGTTCCTGTCAACGTGAAACGGACGCTCGCGCGGCACGCGCCGCGCTGACGTCCCGCAAGAAGAAGCCCGCGCTCGCCTGCGCGGGCTTTTTTTTGTCCGCGAAAGACCGCCCCCCTGCGCTACAATCAGCACTTCTCCACCTCGCCCCTCCCCGATGTCCGCTCGCCCGCTGCGTCACCTGCCCGCCCTCCTCCTGGCGGCGCTCCACCTGCATGCGTCCGCAGCCACAGTCACAGCCGCGCCCGTGGCGCCGCTGCTGTCCGATTACACGCACAGCGCCTGGGGCGCCCTGCAAGGCGCGCCCGTCGATGTACTGAAATTTGCCCAGGGCCGCGACGGCTGGCTGTGGATCGCCACGGCCACCGGCTTGTACCGCTACGACGGCGTGCGCTTCGAGCGCACGGACACGGTCTACGGCCATCGGCTGCCATCGAGCAATGTGCTGGGACTGGCCACGCCGCCGGACGGCGCCGTCTGGGTCGGCTACCGCCTGGGCGGCGTCAGCGTCTTCCGCCCCGGCGGCGCGCGCACTTATACGCCGGCCGATGGCCTGCCCACGGGCGCCGTGTTCCACATCGAGGCGGCACCGGACGGCGCCATCTGGGTCGGCACGCGCGATGGCGCGGCCCGCCTGGCGCCCGGCGCGGACCGCTTCGTGGCGCAGGCCGCCGATGTGGGACTGCCCGACAAGCGCGTGTACCAGATCCTGTTCGGCCGCGATGGCACGCAGTGGATGGGCACCATGCATGGCGTATTTTTCCGCAGGCCGGGAGAAACGCGCTTTTCCCATGCCTGGCCGCGCACCATGCTCACCAGCATGGATGAAGCGCCCGATGGCGCCATCTGGGCCGTCGACACGCAAAGCAATTACTATCGCGTGCGCACCAGCGCGCCGCGCGTCGATGCGCCCATCCGGCCCGACGCCAGAGGCAACAGCATCCGCTTCGACCGCGCCGGCACCATGTGGCTGATGCAGGCCGATGGCATTGAGCGCAAGTTCGACCCGTCCGGCCCCAGCCTGCCGGCCCAGCGCCTGACGCGCCAGAACGGCATCAGCGGCCCGCTGCCGCAAACGTCGTTCCAGGACCGCGAGGGCAATCTGTGGTTCGGTACCTCGACTGGCCTGGACCGGCTGCGGCCGAACCGCCTGAAGACCCTGGCCGTTGCCGCGCCCTTCGACCATCCAGGCATGCTGCCGGGCCCCGATGGCGACGTGTGGATCGGCGACTACGTCAGCGACGTGCGCAGCTTTACCGCCGGCGGGGTCAAAAAAGTGGTCTTGAAAGGCGCGCTGGCGGCCAGCCACTGGGCGCCGGACGGCACCCTGTGGCTGGGCAACGAGCAGGAGCTGCACCACCGCGCGCGCAACGGCACCATGACGCGCGTGGTGCCGCCCGTGCTGGGACTCGATCCGCAGGCGCTGCAGCAGGAACGCTCTGGCGCCCTGTGGGCCTCGTTCTCGGGCGGTGGCCTGTTCCGCCTGGACGGCGGCAGCTGGACGCGTGATGGCGGCCTGGCCGGCTTGCCCGACGCGCTGACCACGTCGATGGCCATCGATGGCCAGGGCACCGTGTGGCTGGGCCACGCCAACAACCGCGTCAGCCTGGTGGCCGACGGCCAGCGCAGCGGCGCCGTGCGGCAGCTGGGCGCGGCCGACGGCTTGCAGCTGGGCACGGTATTGCAGCTGTACCGCGACGCGGACCTGATGTGGGCCGGCGGC
>NZ_NRDQ01000046.1 GCF_002878455.1 Janthinobacterium sp. AD80 | reverse complement strand
CTGTCAGCCTCGATGGCCTCGCCAGCGCGCTGCTGGCGCAGCCGCGCCAAGCCTTGCCCGATCCGCGCCTGCAGCGGGCGCTGGAGCAGGTCGATGCCCTACTCTCGGGCAAGGTCAGCGCGGCCGCCGTGGCCGAAGCGGCGCATTTGTCGCTGAGCCAGCTGGAGCGCCTGTTCAGCGCCAAGCTGGGCCTGCCCGTGCGGCAGCTGGTGCTGTGGCGTCGCCTGCGCCTGGCCATCCGTGGCATCTTGCTCGGCAACACCCTGACGCACGCTGCCCACGGCGCCGGCTTTGCCGATGCCGCGCATTTCTCGCGCACCATGCGCAGCCTGTTCGGCGTGCGTGCAGACCGCAGCTTGCGCCAGCTGACGGTCAAGCTCATCGATTGATGGGCGCGCGCAAGCCTGGCGGCAGCTCGGGCGCGCGCACGCCCTCTTCCGCGCGGAACGGCTCGATCAATTGCGCCGCGTAGGCAACAGGGTAATCAGGGCGGCTGCCGATGCCCAGGTCGGCGCCCGTCATGCGGTAATCGGGCGCGTCGAAACGCGTGCCCAGCAAACGGTCCCAGCAGGTAAAAAACAGGCCGAAATTCACGTCGCCGGCGGTGCCGTACTTCATGTGGTGAAAGCGGTGCAGCGGCGCCCACGCAAACACGTGGCGCAGCGGCCCCATGCGCATATCGACGTTCGCATGCTGCAATAACAATTGAATCGCCACGGCGAAGGCCAGCACGCCCATGACGCTTTCCGGTATGCCCAGCAGCAGCAATGGCAGCATGCCGCCCGCCGCTTCCAGCAGCAAATGCAGCGGATGCTTCATCCAGCCATTGAAACCATATAGCCGCCGCACGCTGTGGTGCACGGCATGCAATTTCCACAGAAAATAATAACGGTGGCTCAGGTAATGCACGAGGGTAATGCCGAAGTCGGCAATGACGATGGCCAGCAGCAGCTGCGCCCAGAACGGCAGCTGGCCCGGCCAGTATGCCCCCAGCGCCAGGTGGCCGGCCAGCAAGGGAAAGATGGCCAGGCCCAGCAGGTACAAGGTTTCATTGACAAGCGCGTGCAGCGTGTCGCGCGCGCCGTCGCCGTGCGCGTGGTTCCACGCGCCGTCATACGGCAGGTAGCGCTCGGCCAGGAAGGATGTGAGCAGGGCCAGCAGCAACAGCGGCGGCAACACCCAGAGGGAGAAATGGCCGGCCGCCACCAGCCAGGCGGCGGCGCCGATGAAGCCGGCCCAGAACACGGGACCGTACAGCGCGGCAAAGAGGGATTTCATGGCAAGGTTCTCCTGTGGCAAAAACCACAGCATGGCCGCCGACCCCGCCTTGCCGCTTGAAGAAACGGCGCAAGCTGCTTTTTACTTCGACGCTGCCTTTCTCGCCGCGTATTGCTGGTAGCCATTCGCGCGCAGGGCGCAGGCCGGGCAAGTGCCGCAGCCATAACCCCAGTCGTGCAGTTCGCCCCGCTCGCCCAGGTAGCACGTATGCGTGCCGCTGCGGATCAGGTCCACGAGCGGCTGGCCGCCCAGGTCTTCCGCCAGGTCCCAGCTTTGCGCCTTGTCCAGCCACATCAGCGGCGTTTCCAGTTTCAAGCGCGTATTCATGCCCAGGTTCAAGGCCACTTGCAGCGCCTTCATCGTGTCGTCACGGCAATCCGGATAGCCGGAGAAATCCGTCTCGCACATGCCGCCCACCAGCACCGTCAAGCCGCGGCGGTAAGCCACGGTGGCAGCCACCGTCATGAAGAGCAAGTTGCGCCCTGGCACGAAGGTATTCGGCAAGCCGTTTTCCTGCATGACGATCTCGACGTTCTGTGTCATGGCCGTATCGGAAATGGCGGAAATCAAGGACAGGTCTATCATGTGGTCAGGGCCGAGACGCTGGTCCCACTCGGGCGACTGCTGGCGCATCTGCTCGAGTACGCCGGGACGCACCGTCAGCTCGATCGCATGACGCTGGCCATAGTCAAAGCCAATCGTCTCCACGCGGCTATAGTGCTTGAGGGCCCAGGCCAGGCAGGTGGTGGAATCTTGCCCACCGCTAAAGAGCACCAGTGCGGAGTCCGTTGCTAGCATAAATTTTCTTTCCATGTTTTTATCTGTTGCAATAGTGCGTGGGGAAACGAGATTCCCCATGCAAAAAATACTTATTCGTCCGCCCTCAGTTTACCTATTCCGGTAACATGCAGTCAGCATTTACTCATCTGGAGCACCATGTTTTCTGCACGACCAACACGGCACACGGCCGCCGGCAAGGCGCTACGACCACGAATTTTGGCACAAGTGGTGACAAAAGTAATGGGTCAACTGACACTGGCCGCCGCCGGCAGTGCCATCTTGCTGTATCCGGCCGCCCAGGCAAGTGCCCAGGAGGGCACGCCAGAGCGTGCGCAAGAGGCCGTTGCAGACAGCCCCGCCAGCGCGGAAGCGGCGCCGGCACCGCTGCAGTACGAGGTCAAGGTGAACGCGCCCGGCGACCTCGATGAATTGCTTGAAAAGAACCTTGACCTGGAACGCTTCCGCGGCAACCCGCGCATGGACCGCGAGCAATTGCGGCGCCTCGTGCGCGATACGCCGGAGCAAGCCAAGAACCTCGTCGCCACTGCCGGCTACTACACGCCCACCGTCACGGTGCGCGTCGATACGACGGGTGCCAAGCCCGTCGTCATCGTCGACGTCGATCCGGGCCAGCCCGTCACTGTCGACAAGGTCGAGCTGGAACTGCGCGGCTTCGACCCCACGCCGCCGCTGGCCGCCAGCGAACCCTACGATACGGAAGCGCTGAAGCGCAACTGGGCCCTGAAGACGGGCAGCGTGTTCCGCCAGGCCGAGTGGGAATCGGCCAAGCGCGCCCTGCTGCGCGAAGTGGTGCAGACACGCTACCCGCGCGCCCAGCTGGTCGATACGCAAGCCGTCGTCGATCCGGAAACGCACAAGGTGTCCCTGCTGGTGGTACTCGACAGCGGCCCCGAGCTGCGCTTTGGCGAGCTGCGCATCGAAGGCTTGAAGCGCTACGATGAAAGCATCATCCGCAACCTCGACAAGATCCGTCCGGGCGAGTACTACAGCGAATCGGCGCTGCAATCGTTGCAGGCACGCCTGCAGGACACCGGCTACTTTGCCAGCGTGGAAGTGAGCGCCGACATGAGCAGCATCCTCAACGAGCAGATCGAGGCGGGCCAGGAAAGCCAGGCGGCCGAGGCCGAAGGTGGCGCCGTGACGAAACCCGCCAACCGCGGTCCCGCGCCCCTGCTGCCGCTGGTAGTGCGGGTGACGGAAAACAAACAGCAAAACGTCAGCGCCGGTCTGGGTTTCAGTACGAATACGGGCAATCGTGCCCAGCTCAACTATGACAACCTGAACGTGTGGGGCACGCGCTTCAAGAGCGCCCTCACCATGGAAACGAAGAAACAGGCGGCGCACGCCAATTTTTATTTTCCGACGACCGAACGCGGCTACAACGACAGCGCGGGCGCCTCGTTCGAGCGCAGCGACATTTCCAACGAAATCACGGCCGTCTCGACCATCTCGGTGAAACGCAACTGGGGCGGCACCAACCTGGAACGCAGCCTGACGTTCGAATTCCTCAGCGAAGACAAGACCGTGGTGGGCCTGGAACAGACGCGCAGCAAGAGCTTGCCGCTGACCTATGCCATCACCAAGCGCGACCTCGACAGCCTGCTGTTCCCCACCAAGGGCTATGTCATCAACGCGCAAGTGGGGGGCGCCCTGCTGCCCGTGCTGACGGACGAGCGCTTCGTGCGCGTGGCTGGCAAGATGGTGTTCTACCGTCCCATCGGTGAAAAGGGCGAGCTGATCCTGCGCGGCGAAATGGGCGCGCTGGGCTCGAAGGAAAAACGCGGCGTGCCTGCCGTCTACCTGTTCCGCGCGGGCGGCGACCAGTCGGTGCGCGGCTATGGCTACCAGGAACTGGGCGTGAAGGAAGGCGACGCCACCGTCGGCGGGCGCTACATGCTCACCGGCAGCGCCGAGTACCAGTACTGGTTCAAGCCGAAATGGGCGATCGCCGCCTTCTATGACGCCGGTAACTCGGCCGACACTGTCAAGGCCGCGATGACGCCGAAATCCGGCTACGGCCTGGGCGGGCGCTACAAGAGTCCCGTCGGCCCCATCAACGTCGACGTGGCGTATGGCCACGCCGTTCACAAATTCCGTCTGCACTTCTCTCTGGGATTCACTTTCTGATGTCCGATATTACTACCGAGTCCCCCAACGCCGCCACGCCGCCACCGGCGCCGCCGGCGAAAAAAACGCGCCGCTGGCTGCGCTACCTGCTGATCGCCTGCGCCAGCCTGGCCGTGCTGCTGGGCGCCGCCTTCTGGTTCCTGGGCCGCGAATCGACCTTGCAATTGCTGGTGCAAAAGATTTCCAGCGCCAGCGGCGGCGATATCCAGGTGACAGGCGTCTCCGGTTCGCTGTACAACCGCATGCACCTGGGCCATGTCAGCTACCGCAGCAAGACGCAGCACATCACGGCCGACAATATCGACATCAACTGGTCGCCGTTCCAGTTCTTCTCGGAAGGCATCGCCATCAGCGAACTGCACGTGGCCAGCCTGTCCGTGGAAAGCACGGCGCCGTCCGAGGAGCCGTCCACCATGCCGACCAGCCTGGCGTCACCGTTCAAGGTGGGCATTGCCGACGCGCGCCTGGACAAGGTCACCCTGGTCAGCCCTGGCGGCAACACGGTATTTGAAAAGATCCACTTCACCCTGTCGGGCGACAAGACGCAATGGCAGCTGGAAGACGCCTCGGCGCTGACGCCGTTCGGCCAGGCCACGGCCAGCGCGACCATTGCCGCCAGGCAGCCGTTCAAGCTGTCCGGCAAGGCGGGCCTGACGCAGATCACGCCGCCGGCCGGCGAAAAGCCCGCCGCCCTGAGCCTGCAGCTGGGCGGCGACTTGAACGTACTCAACGTCACTGCCAAGGGCAGCGCCGGTGCCGCCACGGCCGACGCACAACTGGCGCTGGCGCCGTTCGACCCTGTCATGATCCTGCGCTCGGCCAGCATCAAGGGCCGCAATATCAATCCGGGCAAGTTTGACGCGACCTTGCCACAGGCCGACCTGAGCCTGGAACTGGACGCCGCCATCGATACGCGGCCCACGGCGCAGACGGTGTCGGGCAAGCTGGCCATCCTCAACCACGCCACGCCAGGCCCCATCGACCAGCAAAAACTGCCGCTGCGCCAGTTCGAGGCGCGCCTGGGCGGCACCCTGACGGCCACGACCCTGGAGTCCGCCATCATCGACTTCGGCAACGCGGGCAAGTTTTCCGGCAGCGGCAAGGTGGACCGCGATGCGGCCGACGCGCCCATCGGCAAGGCGCAAGTGACCCTGCACACGGACAAGATTGACTTGCAGCATATCTACAGCAGCATCAACAGCACGAAGATCGCCGGCGACATCATGCTCGACAGCGACGGCAAGACGCAGACTCTGCGCGCCAAACTGGGCGAAGCCAAGCTGCGCCTGGACGTGGAAGCGACGCTGGCCGATTCCCTGGTGCAGCTGCGCAAGGCGACCTTGCAAGCAGGCAAGAGCAACGTGAATGCGACGGGCCAGATCAGCCTGAAGGACGCACAGGAATTCAAGGCAGTGGCCAACGCCAGCCGCTTGAACCCGGCCGACTTCGGCGCCTTCCCCGTGGCCGACTTAAACGTGGATGTGCGCGCCAACGGCCACGTGGCCCCGACATGGCTGGCGAATGCGGACTTCACCGTGCGCCCCAGCAAGCTGCTCGACCAGCCCCTGTCGGGCAAGGGCAAGCTGACGGCCGATGCGGCCCACTTCAGCGGCATCGACGTGCAGCTGGCGCTGGGCAAGAACAACGTCACGGCGAAAGGCAATTTCGGTGGCGCCGGCGAAAAACTGAACTGGAATGTGGATGCGCGGCAACTGTCGGCGTTGCAAAACGACTTGCTGGGCACCTTGCTGGCCAGCGGCGTGGTGCAAGGCACCCTGCAGCAGCCGCGCACGAGCTTTGTTGCCGATGCCAAGGGGCTGGGCCTGACCAGCGGCAAGCGTCCCGCAGCGGACAGCGCCATCCACGCCAGCGGCGAGGTGGGCTTGACGGGGCCGAAGAAAGAAGCGGAACTCAAAGTGGCGGGGTCCCTGCAAAAGATCAATCCGGCCGCCTTCGGTGCGGCTTTGCCTAACGGCAATGTCAATGCGGATTTCACCGGCAGCGGCCGCCTGACGAGCGACTGGCAAGTGGCCCTGAACCTGGGCCTGCGCGAATCAACCCTGCAAAACGCCCCGCTGGCCGGCTACGCCAAGCTGTCGGCGAATGCCAAACGCGTCGAGAATGTCGATACGGAATTGCGCCTGGGGCCGAACAGCCTGCAAGCGAAGGGCGCGCTGGGCGGCGCCACCGACAAGCTGACGTGGAAACTTGATGCGCCGCAACTGTCGACCCTCGGCCCCCGCTTCGCCGGCGTGCTGCAGGCGTCCGGCTCCGTCTCGGGCAAGATGGACGCACCGGCCGCGCAGCTGAGCCTGGACGGCCGAGACCTGACTTTCTTTGGCGACCAGCAACTGAAATCCATCAAGGGCAGCGCCAGCGTGGGCGCCGGCCAGGGCGCGCTCGACCCCATGGTCAGCAGCCTGGAGATCACCGGCTACAGCACCCCCACCTTCAAACTGGGCAGCGCCCGCTTGGGCACGACGGGCACGCGCGGCAGCCATACGGTAAACCTGGCGGCGCGCAATGACGATTTCGATGCCACGGTACAAATCAAGGGCAGCCAGAGCGGCGCCAGCTGGACCGGCAGCATCGACAGTCTGCAAAACAAGGGCCGCTACGCGCTGGTGCTGCAAGCACCGGTGCCCGTCAAAGTGGCGGGTCCTGCCGGCAGCGGCGTGGCGGGACTGGGCCAGCCTGAACAGATCAGCGTGGGCAACACCGTCATCAAGTTGCCGGCGGGCAGCATCACCATGCAAAGCCTGGTCAAGAACGGCCCGCGCTGGACCAGTTCCGGCCAGGCGGCCGGCGTGGCGCTGACTTATCTGGCGCAAGTGATTCCTTCACTGCAAGCCAATGCGCGCAGCGACCTGACCCTGGGCGCGCAATGGTCGCTCGACATGCAGGTGCCGACGGCCAAGCAGAAAGATCCGGCGCTCGCTGGCATGCTGCACGTCTACCGCGAAAAAGGCGACGTGACGGTGGGCGTGGAACAGCCGCTGGCGCTGGGCCTGCGCACCCTCGATGCACGCATCGACGTGGCCAACCAGCAATTGCGCCTGGCCGTGAAACTCGACGGCGCGCGCGCGGGCCAGAGCGACATCAATGCCACCGTGCAAATGCTCGGTGGCCGCATCAGCAACGACAGCGCCCTCTCCCTGACGGGCACCACCAGCATCGATTCGCTGGCGTGGCTGGCGCCGCTGACGGGCCAGCCGGGCCTGGAACTGGGCGGTGCCTTGAAAATCGCGCTGGCTGGCAGCGGCACCATCGGCGCACCGCAATTAAATGGCGACATCAACGGCAGCAAGCTGCTGGTGAACTGGGCCGACCAGGGCTTGAAATTACGCAACGGCGTGCTGCAAGCCAAGCTGGCCGGCGACCAGTTGCAATTGCAGCGCCTGAGCTTTGACGGCGGCGACGGCAAGGTGCAAGCTGACGGCTGGGTACGCTTTGCGAATGGCGAAGCCAGCCTGGAACTGAAGCTGCTGGCCGACCGCCTGCAGGCGCTGTCGCGCCCCGACCGCACCCTGATCCTGTCGGGCAACAGCACCCTGGTGCGCAACGACAAGCGCTTCAGCTTCGAGGGCAAGTTCAAGGCCAACCGCGCGCTGATCGAACTGGCGCCGCAGGATACGCCCACGCAAAGCAACGACGTGGTGGTGCTGGGCAAGGAGGTCAAGGGCAGCAAGGAAGCGCCATCCCTGCCGCTGAACATAGACCTGGAATTTGACCTGGGCAATGCCTTCCACCTGCGCGGCATGGGCCTCGACGCGGACCTGGCGGGCAATGTGCGTGCGCGCGTCATCAACCGTGCCGCGCCGCGCGTGACGGGCAGCATCCGCGTCACCAGCGGCCAGTACGCGGCATACGGGCAGAAACTGGCCATCGAACGGGGCCTGATCGCCTTCACGGGCGCCTACGACAATCCGTCGCTCAACATCCTGGCCGTGCGCAAGCGTCCGGAAGGCGAAGCGCTGTCGGAAACGAACGTGGAAGCAGGCGTGGAAGTGCGCGGCACGGCCCAGGCGCCAACGGCCAAGCTGGTCTCCACGCCCACCGTCTCGGACAGCGACAAGCTCTCATGGCTGATCCTCGGCCACGGTGCGGAATCGGCGGCCGGCGATGAAATGGCCCTGCTCACGACGGCGGCGGGCGCCCTCTTCGGCGGCTCCGGCGGCGGCCTGCAAGGCAAGCTGGCCAACTCTCTGGGCCTCGACGAAGTGGGCCTGTCGCAGGCGCAGGGACTGGAAAGCACCGTCGTCACCGTCGGCAAGCGCCTGTCCTCGCGCGCCTACCTGACGTTCGAACAAGGCACCAGCACGGCGACGAGCCTGGTAAAGCTGCGCTACAAGGTCAACCGCCGCATCACCTTGCAGTTCCAGACCGGCACCAACAATGCGCTGGACGTGCTGTATACGTGGGCGTTTGACTAGATTCTGCGCGGACAGCGGTCCGGTGCCAACGATGTTGTCGGATTACGCGCAAGCGCTAATCCGACCTACGCTCCAACAATATCGGCGGATTACACTGGGCGTTGCCCCGCCAATCCGACCTACGCTCCATGCCTGCGCGTAGGTCGGATCAGCCCGCCAGGGCGTAATCCGACAACATTGTTGGCCAAGGCGTCAAGACAGCGCGCAGGCCGGATTAGCGACGTAGCCACGTAATCCGACACCACCAGAAACAGCAAAGGCGCCGCAGCGCCCAACGCTCCATGCATGCGCGTAGGTCGGATCAGCCCGCCAGGGCGTAATCCGACAACATCGTTGGCCAAGGTATCAACCCCGGCATCAACAAACAACAAAGGGCGCCGCGGCGCCCTTTTTCATCATTGCTGCAAGCGGCTTATTCGGCCACGTCCAGGCCGCGCTCGATCATGCCTTCGACATACGCGCGCAAGTATTGCTCCAGGGCCGGGCCGGACAGCACGTTGGCCGTCAGCGCGCCGTGGGGCGAGCCTTTCAGCACGCCGTCGTGGTACACGCGCGCGATCCAGGCCACATCCGTGCCTGGCGTATAGTCGAGCTCATAATCGAATGTTTCACCGCTGACTTTGCGTGTGTAGACTTCCTTGACAATTGCCATCTAAAACAGCCTTTCTTGACGAGATTAACTGGGGTGCGGGTGCGGCACGGGATCTTCCTGCGGCACCGGATGCACGGGCCCCGGCTGGCGGCCGGGCGCCTCTTGCGGCTCCGGCGCGGGCAGCGGTTCATCGACAGGCGCCGGATCGGGCGCGCGGTGGGCATCAATGGCAAACGTTGACATGGCTGGCCTCCCTGCGGACAAAGGAAGACCATACCACGAGATGCCCGCCGCAGGTCCCGATACCTGCCCTTATTTGCCGGCCGGCTTGACTTCCGCGGCTGGCGGCGCGGCGTTCTTTACATATTTCTCCAGCCAGTTGTTGCTTTCATACAGCATCTGCATGATCGATTCGCGCGCGCGGTAGGCGTGGCTTTCGTTGGGCAACATGACCAGGCGCGCCGTGCCACCCAGGCCCTTGACGGCCTGGAACATGCGCTCGCTCTGGATGGGGAAGGTGCCCGAGTTGTTGTCCTGCTCGCCATGGATCATCAACAGCGCGTCCTTGATCTTGTCCGCATAGTTGAATGGCGACATGGCCTGGTAGACGCCGGGCGCCTGCCAGAACGAACGCTCTTCCGCCTGGAAGCCGAACGGCGTCAGGGTGCGGTTATACGCGCCGCTGCGGGCGATGCCGGCGCGGAACAGACGCGTATGCGCCAGCAGGTTGCCCGTCATGAAGGCGCCATACGAGTGGCCGCCGATGGCGATGCGGTTGCGGTCGGACACCCCACGGCGCACCACCTCGTCGACGGCGGCCTCGGCATCGGCCACCAGCTGCGGCAGATACGTGTCATTCGCTTCCTGCTCGCCGTTGCCGACGATGGGGAACGATGGATTGTCGAGCACGGCGTAGCCCATGGACAGGAAGGCGGCCGGGCCCCAGTAGCTGACGGCATTGAATTTGTACGGCGAACCCTTGGTCTGGCTGGCCGCGCTGGCCGTCTTGAATTCCTGCGGGTAGGCCCACATCAGGGTCGGCAAGGGGCCGTCGCGGCGGGCGTCGTAGTTTGGCGGCAGCATCAGGGTGGCCGTCAGATCCACGCCGTCGGCGCGCTTGTAGCGGATCAGCTCTTTCTGCACGTCCTTCAGCTGCGGCAGCGGGTGCGGGAAATGCGTGAGGGCCGTCAATTGCGCGGCGCCCTGCTGCTTCAGGTTGCGCACATAGTAGTTCGGCTGCTCGGTCGGCGATTCGCGCGTGGACAGCAAGCGGCTGCCGTCCTCGTCCAGCACGGCGACCACGTTTTCATAGTAGGGCGCGGCGCTCTGGAACAGCCGCTCCTTCTGTTTTGTCGCCAGGTTCAGCCGGTCGATGAAGGGACGGTCGCCTTCCTTAGAAGCGCCCTGGCCGTCAAGCAGGATGGAATTATCAAAGGCGATGAGCAGGCGCGGCAGGCCGGCAGCGTCCGCGCGCATGACGGGCTGGCCCGGGTCGTTGTAGCGGTCTTCGAACGATCCCGCATACACGAGGTCGGCCGGTGTGGAGGGTTGATCTGGCGAAATTCTCCACTGCTTGACGGCGCGCGTCTTGTACCACGCTTCACTGAGCAGTGCCAGGTCGCCGCGGCCCCAGGCTACGCCCGCATAGCGCGAACCGAGCCTGGCCAGCACGGCCGGCTTGCCGGTGAACGGCGCTGCCTGCGTATAGACGATGTCGCGGATCTCGGCTACTTTGGCCGGGTCGCCGCCATCCTGCGCTTCGGCCCACACCAGCGTCGCTGGCGCATCGACCCTCCAGCTGACGGAGCGCACGCCGGCGGACACGGCATCATTGCCAGGCGGCAGGCCTTCTTCCAGCGGCACGCTGGCCACCGCATGCAGCACTTTGCCGCTCAGGTCGCGCACATCGATCTGGTGGCCGAAGTCGGACGCCGGCACGATGTAGGAATATGGACGCAGGATGCGCGTCGTCAGCAGATGCTTGCCGTCAGGCGAGGCGGACACGCGCGAGAACTGGCCCGGCTGGCCCACCAGGCGCTGCTTGCCCGTCACGTCCAGCAAGGCCAGCTGCACCGTGATGTAGTGTTCGAACAGCTGCGCGTCCTGCTCGTTTTTCAGCAGGTCGGGATAGGTGCGCAATTGCTTGACGCCGCCACCGGGCACGCTGTCCTGGACCGCCGGTCCCGTCGGGATGCCGCTTGCCACGGGCGCCGCGCCCAGCTTGGCAGGCTTCAGCTGGACCAGCAGGGTTTTGCTATCGGGCATCCAGGAAAAACCACGGCCATACACGGTCGACAGGGCCGTATTGCCCAGCTTGCGCGCCGCTTTCGTCTGCACGTCGAGCAGCCACAGTTCCACGCCTGCCTCCTTCACGCCCGAGGCGGGATCGGCAAAGGCGATGTGGGTGAACGCCAGGTAGCGCTGGTCCGGCGACCAGGCGAGGTCGGCGATGCGCGGCGATGCCGGCAGGCCGCTGACCTTGATTTCCTTCTGCGTATCGATGTCGAGCAAGCCCAGTCCCGTATGGAAACTGAAGCGGCTGGCAGAATACGTGCGCGGATTGATGCGCAAGCCCGCCAGCTTCAATTCCGGTTGCGCCACTTCGCTGATGCTGGGCAAGGATGGCGTCGGCAGCACGGCAGCCAGGTTGCGTTTCGGACTCAGGCTCAGGGTTGGCGCGCGCGGCGCATCGACGATGGCTTGCAGGGGCGCGGGTGGCTTTTGATAGCCGCCATCTTGCGCCATGGCCAGCGACGACGACGCCATCAGGCCGACAGTAATGGGCAGCAGGGAGAAACGAGTAGACATGGCACTCCAGAGAGGTGGATGGAAAACAGTGACTGGCGGCACCGTACCGCGCATGGCGGCACCGGATGACAGGGCATAGTGCTTTCATGCCATGTAAATGTCAATGAGCAACTTTTCCCACCGGCTCCGCTACGCCCTTGCCGCCATCTGGCTTACAATCGCTGTTTTCCCCGTCCCGAATGCCTACATGGAAACCACTACCCTCGCCTTGCTGTTCCTGGTCCCGCTGCTGGTCTGGCGCATCTATTCGCGCCTGAAGAAGCTGGTGGCACGGCAGAAGTCGCAGCTGTGGCGCCACTGGACCGTGGCGGCCGGCTTTCCCGTGCTGATCCTGTTCCTGGCGACGACGACCAAATTCGACGTGCTGCCCCTGTCCAGCCTGGGCGCGGGCGTGCTGGCGGGCGGCTGGCTGGGCGTGCTGGGCTTGAAGCTGACGCGCTTCGAACAGGTCGGCAAGGACTTTTTCTTTACCCAGCACCGCTACCTGGGCCTGGCTATCACCATGCTGTTCATCGCCCGCTTGCTGTACCGCGGCATGGAAATCTACCTGAATTCGCGCGCGGACGTGCCCGTGCCACCGCCGCCGTTCGGCCAGAGCGCGCTGACCATGGCCGCCTACGGCCTCGTCACCGGCTACTACGCCGTGTACGCCTGGGGCCTGGTGCGCTGGCGCCAGCGCAACAAGCCGCTGCAAGCGCCGGAGTAAGCCTGGGCAATCAGTAGTACTGGCACAGGCCGGTACACGTCGTCACGGACAGCGCCTGGCGGATCGTCGCCAGGGCCGCTGCCAGGGCCGGATCGAGGTCCTGGTCCGCCACAGGCAGGCTGCTCAGCAGACGCTCGCGCAAGGGCGGCGCCATCAGACTGGCATTCGCCGTGGCATGCTGCGCCGCCGCTGCCAGCATGGTTTTCTTTTGTGCCACGTTCCAGAACGGCACCTGCACGAACTGCACCACATTCGCAAACATGGTGCTCGATCCCTTGCTGAACGCGCGGGCGCGCATGCGCTCGGCACCGCTCACGTCCTGCGCCGGCTGCGTGCTGAACTCCGCTTCCATCAAGCCGGTCAAATGCGCGTGGCAATGCACGCCAAAGGCAAACAGGGCCGCCATTTCATCGCCGTAATTGGCCAGGTTCCGCGTCACCTGCTCGCGGCGCGCCTGCTGCAGCGCGGCGCCCGACAGCGGCAGCGGCCGCTGCAAGCCAAACGCGTAATACGCCTTGCCCAGGTTGGTCGCCCGCTCGCACACGGCCACGCTCCGGTCCATGTCTTGCAACGCGGCGACGGGTGTCTGGAACAGGCGCGGCGCATCGGCGACGTGGGCAAACAGCGCTGCCACGGCAGGCTCGGCCAAACGCGGCAAGTCGCTATCGGCAGTGGCGGCGGCCATCAGCGCTTCCAGGCGCGTGCTGGCTTGCTGGAAATCCGTATAGCTGTCGGCCCAGGCGGCGGGCGCCACGAGGGTGCTGGCAAGGCACAGCAGGCGGGCGCTGCGGCGCAGCGGCGTGGTAATCAATCGCATCATGTTGTGTATGGTTCAGGTAAAGGGAATGGCGCCTCAGGCGGCGCGATACAGGCGAAACTGGTGCGCCGCCGTATAAAACAGGCCCACGGCGACAGGCATGTACATGAATGCCAGCAAGGTCGGCAGGAAAGAATGGATGCCGCGCCCGAGGTAGAAAGGCAGGGCAAACAGCACCGCCCACACGCAGGGCATCAGCAGCAGCCACGCCCGGCGGTTGCCGCGTCCGACCATGGCAAAGCTGAGCCCCAGCTGCATGGCCACCATGCACAGGCCCGCCAAGGCCAGCGGCGCCGTGATGAAACCGGCCGCGAGGCAACACAGCAGCAAGAGGCTGCCGCAGCAGACCAGTAATCGCTTCAGAGAATATGAAAAAGGCATGACGCAGCGCAGCATTAGATAATTGGCAATTATAAGCAATGTGTATCCACAGTGCAATTAGTTACCCTGATGCATTATTGCGCTCCCTGGCAGGCAACGCTAAGCGACCACCGTGACGCGCGGCCAGCGCGCCGTGTAGTTCTTGCTGGCCACCCGGTGTGCATAGCCTGCTGCGCTGATGCGCGCGGGGTTGCGCCGCACCACCATATTGAACAAATCATCAAGGCCATGGGGTGCGACGATGCCAATCTCGCCGTCAGGCAGCAGATGGAGGCCGACGGCCGTGGCAAACTCGGGCCAGGTGGCGATGGCGTCATCGAGCGACAGCAGCGGCGGCACGGCATAGCCAAAATAGTCCTCGAACCACAGGTGCACCCGCGCCTGGTTGCAGACCTCCCACGGCATGCCGGGCAGCAAGGTCGCCAGGCGCTGGCGCAGCCGTTCCTCGCTGTGCGGGCTGACATCGTCCGCATCAAAATACGCCACGTCAATATCGGCCGGCAGCGGCGGCTGCGCCACGCCATGCAAGGCATCCCACACGAGGTTGCGCACGGCGCCGGCGCCGATGCAGCACGCGGGCAACCCCAGCTGCGCCACGGCCTGCAAGGCTTGCCTGCACCATGGCGTGCGCCTGGCGATGGCGCGCAGCCGCGCCGCCAGTAGAGGCTGCGTGCTCACGCGCGGGTCCAGGATCGCTGCCAGGCGCCTGCCTGCTTGCCGGAAGCGGCATCGCTGCGGGCCTGGACGGCGGGCGCGGCACGCCACGTGTCCCGGAACAGGACACGCAGAAAGTGCTGGAGAGCAGCGGCTTCCAAGGCGCGCTCTTTATTTCTTCAGCAAGTAGTTCGGCCGCAGCGCAGGCGCCTCGCCCTCATTCCCGCTGCCATTCTCGACATTGCCGAAATACACGTTCAAATCCTGCTGCGGGCGGAAATTGCGCAGCTTCACCTGCAAGGTGGTGGGGTTGATCTTGGTAAACGTGCCGGGGAAGCACAGGCTGATCAACTCATCCGGCTTGCCCTTGACCAGGTTCAAGGTAAAGTCTTCGATGCCGTTCTTCCAGGTGTTGCCCGTCTTCAAGATGTACGAGACCCACTTGGCATTGACGAAACCGCTCTCGCCCTGTTGCGCCGCCAGGCGGTTCCACGTCTTGTAGAAAGCCTTGTCGCCGCAATACTTTTTTTCAAACTCCTTACCGTCGCCCAGATAGGAGGCACCTGGGCCAGCGGCCACGAACGGTGCATATTGATGGCGCACGCGCACCGTTTTACCGGCCGGGAATGTCTGCCGCCACTGGTAGACCACCGTCACGGACCAGGCCGGCACCCATTCTTCATCGTCGGACAGCTTGGCCAGAAAGCCTTCGGCGATCATGGCTTTTTGCTGCGCGGCGCTCAAGGGCGCCACCTTTTTTTCGAACGGGCTGAACGAGGGGAAATACGCCACTTGCGCGTCCGACAGGCCCAGCTGCGCCAGGCGCGCCGTCACGTCACGGCCGTCGAGTTTGGCGAGCAGCACGGTCTGGTAATCCTTGCGCTTGCCGTCGACCTCGATCGAGAACTGCTGCGGCTGGCCGTAATACGTGGGCGACTGGTGGTAGCCGGCCTCGTAGGCGGGCAGCGGGAAGATGATGGTCTCTGCCACATCGCTTTTCGATTCGTTCAGGAACTCGTACTCGACCTTGATCAATTCCGCGCTGACGGTCAGCACTTCCTTTTTCATGGCCACGGCGTCGCTCTTGCCGACAATAATGCCGCCGGCACTGACCGAGCCGATGCCGTCATTGGCCATGGCCGGCGCCGAGAACGCCAGCGCCAGCGCGGCCGGCAGCAGCATCGTGCGCAGCGCCATCACGCCACCTTGCCCGATGCCGGATCGACCCGGCGCTGCAGCACGAAAATCGGTTGCGCCCATTGCGTATCCTTTTTCTTCTTGCTGGTAATCAAAGTCAGTTCCGATGGATCGTAGACATCCGTGTTGTGCGTCAGCGGCGTCGTCATCAAATACTGCGCTTCCGTATTTTTCAGGAATTCGCCGACCAGTTGGATATTGCGGATATCCAGGTGGGCAAACGGCTCGTCGATGAAGACGAAGCCGCCGGAACCGTCTTCCGATTTCAGCAGGCCGATCAGGAGCACCAGCGACTTCATCACCTGCTGGCCGCCCGACGCTTCGCCATCGTTCATGCCGATGACGCCCTTGCCGTCGAATTTAAAACGCACGTGCAAGCCCGCCTGCGACAGCTGCACATCGTCGTTTTCCAGGCGCACGGGGTCAGCATGCACTTCGATGCCGGCCAGTTCGCCCAGCTCCTTGATGTTCTTGCTGTAAGTCTTGATGGTGTAGCGCAAGCGCTCCATGTAGGCGCCACGGGCATTGCCCGTCGCCTCGATGGCGCGGTTGTTCTGGTAGCGGCGCTCATCCGTTTCCGACTGGCGGCCATGCAATTGATCCGACAGGCGGTGGTGCTGGTCGATGACGGTGGCGTCGAGTTCCCAGTCGTCGCGCGCCAGGCTGTTTTGCAGGCTGGCCACGCGCAGATCGACCTGGTGCGCATTCTGGTGCTCGGCCACCAGCGCCGCGCGGCGCGCGGGACGGCGCCAGCTTTTCGGCAGGTGGCGCCACGCATGGCGCAGGGCCAGCAAGGCGCGCGCATGCTCGGCGCGCTGTTCGATCTGCTTCTTGTAGCCCAGGCGCGAACCGGCTTCCGCTTCCGACAAGGCCAGGCGCGCGTTTTGCCACACCGTATCGGCACGCGTGCGCGCCACGGTGGCGTTCTTCGTCAGGTTTTGCAGCTCGCCCAGGCGCCCGCCCACTTCCAGGCGTTCTTCCTTGAGCGGCTTGGAATTGCGCAGCGCTTCGGCGAATTCTTCCTGGCGTGCACTGAGTTCCTTGGCCGCGTCGACGCCGGCGATGCGCGCTTTTAATGCCCCCACTTCGGCCGCCAGCTTCGAGATCGCCAGGGTCAAGGTGTCTTCCTGTCCTTCCAGGCCCGGCAGGGAGCGCAGCAGCGCTTCCAGGCGGCCGCTGCGGCCAGCCTGGCCGAAACGGTAGCGCGACGCTTCGACGAACAGCGAGCGCCCGCCGCGGCGTTCGCGGTGATACGCCTCGGGCGTGATCCACTCTTCGTGGTTGCCCAGCTTGAAGCCCGCTTCGACGGAATCGACGCGTGCAATGCGCGACAGCTGCTCGATCAGCCAGCTGGGCACGGGCGCGGAAAATTTCACCACCGCCAGCAGGCTTTCGTCTTTCGCCACCGGCGCCGTGACGAGGTCGGGCACGATGAAGTGGCGGTAGCGTTCCTTCTCGGCCAGGCGGTAGGCGCTAGACGCATCCTTGGCCTTGTCCAGCAGGACGACCGAGGCGTAACCGCCCAGCACGCCTTCGACGGCGCCCTGCCAGCGGCTGTCCGTCACTTCGACGATATCGGACAGCATCGCGTGGGCAATGCCCGCGTCGCGCAGCGCGCGCCGCATGCCGCGCACATTGTCCGGCTCCGGCATGGCCGTCTTGCCTTGCAATGCTGCAATCGTTGCCTGCTCGGCAGCGATACGCGCCGACAGGGCGTCGCGCTGCTGGCGCTGGCGCAGCAGTTCCGCTTCCTTCTGTTCCAGCTGGGCCGCCACTTCGGCGATGTCGCTGCCCGAGTCGGCCGCCAGCTTCTGCAAACGATCCTTCTGTTCCAGCAGGCTGTCCAGCGGTTTCAGCTTGGCATTGATCAGGGACAAGCGGCTCTGCAAGCCGATCGATTCCTGCTCCAGCAGGGTTTCGTTCATCTGCGCGTCGGACAGGGCCTTGGCTTGCGCGGCCAGCGCATTGCGTTTATCCGTCAGCTGCTGGTCGGCCTGCGCCATGGGCTTGCGCGCATCGCGCAATTGCCGGCTGGCGATGGCGGCTTTTTCGCGCGCCTCGTGGTATTGCAAGCTGGGCAGCACTTCTTCCAGCAGGTTGCGGCGCTCTTTATGCAAGCCTTCCCACTGGTGGTAATTGGCCACGCGCAGGCGCAAGCCTTCCAGGTTGGTTTTCGACGCTTCCAGTTCCGTCTCGAAACGCTTCAGCTCCACTTCCGTATCGCGCTGGTGGCGCTTGGCTTCATCGTAGGCGTCCAGCACTTCCTTGTCGCCGAACACCTGGAACACCAGGTCGAGCAGCTGGCGCGGCGCGTATTCGCACAATTTGTCCGTCTCGCCCTGCTCCAGCGCCAGCACTTTCGACATGGCTGGCGACAGGCCCGCATTGGCCAGGCGCTTGCGGTAGTTCTCCACACCGAGCCAGTCGTTGGCGTCCGTGATGTCCTCGATCTGCACATTGCCCGGACGCATCAGATACTGGCGCTTCCAGTCGCCGCCATTTTTCTGGATCTGGCAAAACAAGGTCACTTCATCGTCGCTGAAGAAGCCGGAACTGCGGAACGGCCGGTTCGACAGCTGCTTGCCCACGTTCTTGTTGTCGACCACGGCGCGCAGCCAGGCCGTCTGCTGGCCCGAGTGGCGCGCATAGTGTTTATACGTGCGGCCCATCGAGCAGTCGAGGCCGAACAGGGTGCGCAAGGCGTCGAGCAAGGTGGTCTTGCCCGAGCCATTCTGCCCGGCGATGGTGATGATTTTCGCGTCGAGCGGAATATTCTTGATGCGCTGCCAGTAATCCCAGTGCACCAGTTCAAGTGATTTGATATGAAACATGGGCGCTTTCAGTGAGGGAGGTCGGACGACGCGGCATCGTCGGCATCGGCATCGCCGGCGTCGGGCTGCTCGCCGATGTCGGCGGACAAATCGTCTGCCAGGTCGGCGTCAGGCAGCGGATCATCGCTGACGGCCACCAGGCGCGCCGGCGCGCGCTTGAACACGTCGGCCAGGGCGCCGTTGATGATGCGCTCTTTCAGCACATCCGTATCCATCATCAGGTCCAGCAGCGGACCTTCCAGGATGACATCGGCGCGCCGCTCGATGAAGCCCAGCTTGGCCAGGGTGCCCAGATTCATGTCCATGCGCGTCTTCTTGCCCAGCTTGTCGCCAAAGTCCGACAGCAGCGCCTTGTAGGAAATGCCGATCGACGCATCTTCCGCGCGCGGCAGCGGCTTTTCCGTACCGAACATATCGTTCTGGTCATCGTCCGCGTGCTGGTGGGTTTCCTGGCGTTCACGCTTGGGCAGGATGATCTGCGCCCACAGCACCACCAGCAAGGCCACGCCATCGCGCGCCAAACCAAAATTATTGTTTTGCCAGACGTCGCGCGCGCCGAAAATCTTCGGCTCGATGGTGCGCGTCAGGGCCAACGTCACGTGGTCGGCATATACGTTGTCGAGCAGCTTCAGGCCGCAGGCCAGCAAGCGCGCATCGATCTCGGCGCGGAACAGTTCGTCGGACAGCACGCGCTTGACGAGCTTGTCGTCGCGGCGCAGGGTTTGATGCGTGAGCAGGCGCGCAATCAGGATTTGGGAATCGTCATTCATCGGCGTTGCCGCTATCTAAATCAAGTGAAACATTCAGTGAAAGCGAGGCGATCGACATGGCCGCCACGTGGGGGTCGGACAGTTGGACCATCTCGTCGGTCGGTGTAAAGGTAATCGGCAGGCGGGCCAGTTCGGCCGTCGATCCCTGCAAGCTCGCTTCGGAGACATCGCCCAGCAGCGGCAGCATCGAGGCGCGGTACGAGGCCACGGCAAAGCTGGCCGGCAGCAGCGAATCCTGCACCGGCACGGATTTCGGTCCCTCTTCGCCGATGCTGGGGAAATTGCCCAGGCTGGCAAAGTTCGACAGGCGTTCGAGCAAGTCATCGAGTTCAAGCTGCATGGCGGGTCCGTCGCTGATGGTGGTGGGCGCATCCTCTCCGCTGGGCAGGCCCGTATTGATGACGCCTGCCGCCCGTTCGGACAACAGTTCCGTTTCCGCCACGTCGATCATCTCGGCCGGCGTGGAGAACAGCGGTACGACGGGCTGGTCGATGGCGCCCTCGGCCAAGCTGGCCAGGTCGTCATGCAGCAAGAGCCAGCGCTTGATGTCCGTGGTCGACAGGCCCGACTGGCCCAGGTGCACGCGCTGGCGTTCGATCTGGTTCAGGGCGCGCGAAAACATGCCTTGCATGTTGAGCAATTTGCTTTGCGCGCGGCCAATCGCCTGCGCCGCCTTGTGCGTGGCGCTGTCCGCGTTTTCATCGGACGTGATCGCCACCAGGATCTCGGAGCCTTTTTCCACCCAGTCGCAGGCCATGTTCCACTTCGCCTGCGCCGTGCGCAGGCGGAATTCGGAACCGGAAGCGATGGCGTCGGAGAATTCCTCCGTCAAGTCCACCAGGCGCCCCAGCAGATGCTGCAGCTGCTCGACCGACACGCCGCCGACAGCTTGCGCGCCCGCCACCTGCGACAGCAGGAAACCCATTTCCGCTTCATCTTCCGTCTGGCCCAGGCCCAGCAAGCTGTCGATGGCCGACAGCACATTGCGCGCCATGGGCGTGACGCGGTACACGCCCTGCTGCGCATCCCAGGCCAGCAACTGGTTCGAGCGCAAGCGCAGCAAGACCGTTTCCAGGCTTTCCGGCAACAGATACGCCAGTTTCGTATTGATATCGGCCCGCGTATAGGCCGACGTGGCCGCATCGGACGCGAGCTCGCGCAACACCAGCAGACGCACCAGCACGCCATCGAAACCGCCATGGAACAGGGCCGTAAACACTTGCAGCAAGGGCTGCGCCCGCTTCAAATGGAAAACCTGCTCGATCTCGTCGGCCGAAATATTCGGCTGGAAATGCGCCTGCAAAGAATCGTGATGCTCTTGCTCTGTCTGATTTGCATCCGTAGCCACGGCTGCACTTGCCATTATATCAATCATTCTATTCCGGATGAGTGTTCAGCGGGCGACGCAGCGGGCCCTGGCAGCGCTGCGGCCTTAAAGGTACGCGGGGCGTCAGTATATCAGTTCTGACATGCAATTCGACTTGTGGAAGAGGGGGTATGGCGCTGTCGTCAAGTCGAGTGTTGCATCAGCAAAAAAAACCAACAGCGAAAATCCGGGGTCAGACCCGCCGGGTCTGACCCCGGCATTTGCCGTTAGGGATAAAAAATCAAGGAATCGATATTTGATATGACAGCAAGCACTTACTTCCTGACAATCTTCTGCAAGGTTTGCTCCACATAATCGCCGCCATCCGCATCGGCGAACGTCACTTTCACGGGATACCATTCCAGCGACGGCGCCAGCCACAGGTCCACTTGCTGGCCTTTCTTGTCCGGCGGCGGCGCCTTGACCAGGTGCACGGCCTCCACCAGGCCCTCGCCGGTGGCGACGGTTTCCTGCTTGACGACCTTGAAGACCCATGGCTCGGCATCGTGTGCGCCGGCAACAAAGAAGGCCCATTCCGAGCCGGGGACGAATTTCTCGGGCGCCGCGCGTGCCACGCTGGCCAGTTGCCAGACGGCGCTGTTGCGGTCCTGTTCACCGCCTTTCAGCGGGTAGCTTTCATCGCCTTCGCCAAAGACGATGGTCTTGCTGTCGCGCTTGAAGGTGGTCGTGACGGCATCCTTGCGGAAGCGCTTTTCCACGAACTGCGCCGGCGCCAGGCCGTAGTCGTCAACCGTGCCTTCGCTGCGCTGCTCGAGGATCTTGCCGAACAGGGCCGCCTTGGTTTCGGCCAGCAGCGAGTACTTGCCCTCGCCCACGCGCCAGTTACTGACGGATTCGCCCGACAGGCTGATGCCGCGCTGCTTGGCCTTGATCGAGTAGACGAGGTCGGCAGAAGGCACCAGCTTGTACGGGCGCTTGATGGCGGGATGGTCCACGGGCGCGTCCGCCATGGCAGGCGACAGGGTGGCGGCCAGCACGCCGGCGGCCAGCAAGTGTTTCAAGGTAGTCAGAGTCATTATTTATTTTCCTGTAGCGTCATTGACGGAGATCTTGGTGACGGTTTGCGTGGTCAAAGCCCCGCTCGCCTCGGTATTGCGTATTTGGACTGGATACCACTGCATCGATGGCGCCAGCCAGATGTCGAGCTGCGAGGAATACGTGCCCGGCTTGGGCGGCCGGCGCAGATGCCACGTCACCAGGCGGCCCATTTTGGTGTCCAGTTCTTCCTCGCCCACCAGCTGGAAGCGGAACACGGTCGCTTCCTTTTCCTCGCCGACGAGGATGTCGATATTGCCCACCAGCTGGTTGACGTCGGCGCGGCCGATGGCGGCCAGCTGGAACGGCACGCTGGCTTTGTCCTGCGCCCCTACCTGCCATGGCGCCGTGGCCGTCGTGGCCGAGAACGTGATCACCTTGCCATCGCGGTTGAAATGCGTGGCCGTTTGCGCGCGGCCCTTGCGCTTTTCCGTGGCCGTGACGGGCACGATGCCGGTGGCATCGATCAGACCCTCGCTGCTCAGCACCAGCAGGTTGATGCGCGTGATCAGCATGCTCAAGCCCACTTCCAGTTTCAGCTGGTAGCTGTCGCCCCTGTTGTCCCACGCCATGGCGGCCACGCCCTGCCACTTGGTGCCGTCCGCATCGCGCCGGTCCACATGCAGGTCGAACTGGGCCGAGGCGGGCGCATTCGTCTTGTAATGCCGCGCCTGCTCCACCACGGGCGGCGGTGCAGCAGGCGCAGGCGCCGGTGGCGCCACGGCGACGGGCGCCGGAGCCGTGACGAC
>NZ_NRDQ01000045.1 GCF_002878455.1 Janthinobacterium sp. AD80 | reverse complement strand
GCATGTCGCCCGGCGCGCGCCCCGCCTTTACGCACGCCACGCGGCAGCAGTTCGCCATGCTCGAGGAGTTGATGCCCGATGCTACTGCCGATGCCACGCCGGAACAGCGGCGCCAGCAGGCCATCGCCACGTTTTCCGCCATGGTGGGCGCCATGGTGCTGGCCCGCTCCATCGATGACGACGCCCTGTCGCAGGAAATCTTGGGCGCCGTGAAGGCGCAATTGCTGCAAGACTGAACACATCGCCCCTGTCAGCCGGCCTCGTCGCATGATAGGCTTCGGTTTTCAGAATTCAGGATTAATCATGCTGCTTTGGCTCAGGCAATACCGGCGTCCTCTGTTGGCCGGGGACATTACTGCCGGTATCGTTGTCGCCATGATGATGGTGCCGCAAGGCATGGCCTACGCGCTGGTGGCCGGTTTGCCTCCCGTGGTCGGCATCTACGCCAGCATCTTGCCGCCCGTGCTGTACGCGGTGTTCGGCAGCAGCATGACGCAATCGGTGGGTCCGATGGCCATCGTCTCGCTGATGACGGCCGCCGCCCTGGCGCCGCTGGCCGACCCCGGCTCTTCCCTGTATATCGTGCTGGCCGCCCAACTGGCCTTCATCAGCGGCATCGTCCTGCTGCTGTGCGGCGTGCTGCGCCTGGGTTTCATGGCCAGTTTTCTGTCGCGTCCCGTGATCAGCGGTTTCAGCAACGGCGCCGCGATCCTGATCATATGGGGGCAGATCACGCCGCTGCTGGGCGCCACCTGGCCCCACTGGCACACGCCCAGCCTTGCGCTGGGACTGTCCAGCCTGGCTTTCCTGTGGCTGGCGAAACGCTATCTGTCGCGCCTGCTGCAGCGCTGCGGCCTGAACAAGGTGGCCGCCGATGTCGGCGCGCGCCTGGCGCCGATGGCGCTGGTGCTTGCCGGCATCGGCCTGGTCACATATTGTGGCCTGGACAGCATGGGCGTGCAGACGACGGGCCACGTGCCCAGCGGCTTGCCGGGCCTGAACCTGGCCACCTCCGGCGCCCACTGGCGCACCCTGCTGTCGCCGGGACTGCTGATCGCCTTCATCGTCTTTTTGATGAGCATGTCCGCCGCGCAGACCCTGGCGCAGAAGCGCGGTGAAAAACTGCACACCAACCGCGAACTGCTGGGCCTGGGCGCGGCCAACGTGGCCAGCGCGCTGTCGGGCGGTTTTCCCGTGACAGGTTCCATTTCCCGCTCGGCCGTCAATTTCCAGGCAGGCGCGAATACGCCCCTGGCCAGCATCATCACGGCGGGCTTGCTGGCGCTGGCGCTGGTGGCGCCCACGGGCTGGCTGGCCCTGCTGCCGCTGCCCGTGCTGGCTGCCACCATCATCTTTGCCGTGGCCAGCCTGCTGGACTGGGATACCTTGAAACTGTCGTGGCGCTACGACCGCAGCGATGCGCTGGCCCTGCTGGCGACGACGGCCGGCGTGCTGCTGCTGGGCGTGGAAGCGGGCGTGGTGATCGGCGTGCTGTTGTCGATGGGCACCCTGATCTGGCGCGCCAGCCGCCCGCACATCGCCGTGCTGGGGCGTATCCCGAATAGCGAGCACTTCCGTAACGTGGAGCGCTATGAAGCGAAAACCTTGCCGGAAGTCTTGTTGCTGCGCATCGATGCGGGCCTGTTCTTCGGCAATGTCGAAGCCGTCACGGAGCGCGTGGAAGACGAGTTGCGCGGTCATCCGACGGCGCGCCACCTGGTGCTGGTCTTGTCGGCCGTCAATCAGATCGACAGCACGGCCTTGCTGGGCTTGATTGAGCTGAACAGCGCTCTGGCCAAGCGTGGCATCAGCCTGAACCTGGCCGAAGTGAAAGGACCCGTGATGGACCGGCTGCGCCAGAGCAGCCTGCTGCATGACCTCAGCGGCAAGCTGTACCTGAGCACGGCGCTGGCAACGGCTGATTTAAGTGGAGAGAAGGCATGACGATGGAACTCAATCTGCACGGCGAGCCGCGCGTGGTGGACAGCATCCCCGCGCTGGAACAGGCGCTGCTGCAGGCGCGCGCCCTGGCGCAATGCGAGCTGTGGCTGACCATGGCCGAGGATGCGGAGCAAGGCCCGGCCTTGTGCATGCTGCGCAATGGCGGCAATGCCTGGCTGATGTATCTGTCGGGGCAGGACGACCTCAGCTACCATTCGCTGGGCGACGAAGAGGCGCAGGGCGGCTGCAGCTACCTGCTGAGCAACGGCCAGGTGGATGAATATCCGGAGGCGTGGTGCGTGGATGTGGCGGGCTGCGAGCAAGCCTTCATCGCGTTTTTCAAGGCAGGCGGCGCGCGACCGAATGCCATCGCCTGGGATGCGGATTGATGCCGCAAACGGTCACTGTCGAGAGCGACACTGATTTGCTGGCCGCGCTCGACGTCCTCGACATGGTGACGGGCTGGTGCGGGCTGGAGTTGCGCGTATGGGACGGGGTAGGGGAACACCGTGCATCCTGAAAAAATCAGACAGGTGACCCGGTTGCCGGCGCAGCAGCGCTACGACTATTGCGTGCGCAAGGTCGCCGATACGCAAGAAGTCTGGGGTTTGTACCACGATGGCTGGGCGACGGCACAAGCCGATGGCAAGGTGGCGATACCATTCGGGCCGGAAGCCGCATTTGCGCAAGCGTGCGCCAGCGGCGACTGGGCGAACTTCCAGCCACGCGCCATCGCGCTCGACGATTTTTTGAACAAATGGCTGCCCGGCATGGCGCGCAATGGCCAGCTGGCTTCCGTGTTCCCGGTGCCGCAATGCAGCGCCAGCGTCGCGGCGCCTGCTGATCTGCTTGCCGACCTGCGAGATGAAACCGCACAATATGAGTAATCAAGAAGAGCGCCTGGATGCCTGGTGCGACGGCTCGTCCATTTGCCTGATCGCCGTCGACGCGCAGGGCGACCCGCTGGACCTTGGCGATGAGGAAATGCGCGCCCTGATCGCGAAACTGCAGCAATGCCTGGCCGAGTCCGAAGCTGCCGCTAGCAAAGACTGAAGGTTCAGGCGGCCGCCAGCGCCTTTTCCATTGCCACACTGGCCAGGCTGATGCCGCTGGGGTGTGCATATGCTTCCTCGCGCAAGGCGACAAAGCCGGCGGCCCGGTAGAACGGCACGGCGTTCAGCGACGCGGACAGGTGTAGGCGAGCAATGCCGCGCCTGCGCGCCAGTTGCTCCAGCGCCGCCAGCAGGCGCTTGCCGATGCCGAGTCCCGCGTGAGTTGGATCGACAAAGACTGCGTCTATTTCATGTTTATCTACATCCAGCATGGCGTAGCCGGCAATAGCCTCGTCCTGCATCGCCACGATGCCGCCACCCGCAGCCAGCATGGCGGCATATGCGTCCGGCACGGGCGACGCCGTCCACACAGTAATTTGCTCCGCCGCATAATGCGTGGCGCAGCTGACGCGCACGGCCACCGTGCGCAAGGCCCACAGGGAGTCGATGTCGGCGGGCAGGGCGGGGCGCAGGGTGATGGGCATGGTTGGGATGGTTTCCGGGAAAAAAGGCCATGCTAGCGCAGCAGATTGCGTCACGCCAGGACGGGTGCGTTTTTCCAGCTCACTGCTGTGCAGGCTTGTCCGGATCGATATAGTAGGAACCGGGCGGCGCCCCGGGCACTTTGACGCGGAACTTCAGGCCGGAGAGCAGCTTGTCCCACAAGGCAATCGCTTCTTCGTCGGTGAGCGATGCAGCTTCGGCGGCACCGACCATGTTGTGGGCGACTTTGGTGTACATGGATGCTTCCAATACCGCTGGATAGGCGATATCGCGCGGCGTACCCACCAGTGTCCATTCAAAGTCATGCACTCCATCGGTACGCCGTATTAACGACTCCTCGCCATGCCAGTGCTGCACGTCACGCTTGCCTTCGCGCAGTAAGGTGCGAGGGGGATAGTTCTTGCCTTGCTGGTCTTTCGCCCGCTGGATGCGGGCAAGTAATGATAATTCCCCACGTACCTTTGCCTCATATTCAGCAGGAGGATAGTCGCCGTAGGCATTTTTATTCGATGTAATGGAAAAAGTAACGTCTGGCAAGCTGGGGAAATACAGGCCGGCATCCGCCATTTCCTGGCTATCATATTTGTTGTCACTCATAAAGCCATTTTTGACGCAATAACCAGGTTCCTTGGGAACTTCATTTTCATCGCGCAGGCGTAAGTTATTAGTGCGGACCATTTGATTCCCTATGGAGTCTGCTATTGTTTCACCTTTTCGTGTTGATCCGTCAAGAATGAATATATGGTTTCCTTTTATGGCGTAGGTCTTGAAGATTAAACGCCCATCTTCTTTGGAGAATTCTCCATCATAGTATTGAAGTTGCCAGCTATTTTCTATGGGACCTTTTCCATTGTATGTAATTTCAGAGGTTTGGCTATTTTTTTTTATTTTTTCAATTTCTTCTGCAATGCGTTTGTTTTTTTCTGTCACTCCGCCTGGTATGGTTTTAATTTCTGAAAGAATTGTTGTTCCTCCTGATATGAGTTGTGCTTCTTGCGGAACCTCTAGGGCATAGCGCCCGAAGCATACAATTTTTGTTTTTAAAAATAGTGTTTCCAGACGTTTGCTGAGTTTGAAATTTTCAGGCACTATGATCTCCTTGACTGAATTTTTTTTCGCGTAGGCCGATAGGAATCCCATCGCAATAACTGTGATCGTGAGAAAAATTGTTTTCTTTATCTTATTATTCATGGGTTAATCCCATTTTGCAGTCTTGGCAATTTGTACGATGGAATACAGCATAGATGCCATGACATTTATATCGGCGTAGCTGTTTTGATGCTCATAACCGTTTTCTTCGGCCGCGCCATGTACGAAAAGTGTACCCGTAATGTGCCGGGCAGAACGGTCTGATGGTACTGTCCCATCACCGTGCGCACTGGCTGGCTGTAGCTTTAATTTTAAGTTTTTTCCTCCGGCCTGGACGAGGAGTTGCCCCTTGCTATCATCTTCAAGTAATTTCCATTTTTCAGGTAGCGGCTCAAATTTATTCCACGGATCGTTAGAGCCGCTGTGAAGACCGTCAATTAATTTAAATACGACATCGCCGTAACTTAAAAAATTTCGGGAAGCACAATAGCTTGCATAAGTGTTTTGGTGGAAATTTTTCTCTATGGACGACAGAAATTTTGAGGCGTGTTTTATTCTCTCCATTGTTCTTTCTATACCTCCACCTTTTTCATAAGTGAGGTCTGCGGGATTTACCCATTTAGGATTGATTAGCCTCCACCACGCATTGGCTGGTTGAAGGTAAATGCTTTCCAGTGCAGTTGCCTTATCACGAGGCCAGCTCCATAAAACTTTATCCTGCGCATCTACAATTTTCAGCCAATTCTGGCCATATGCCGCACCTGGCAACATTTCCAGTGGCGCTGGTGCGTTAGCCAGAATGGCGGTAGCATGTATACCGTCGATGCCCAGAATGCTGGCCTCTATTTCTGCTATGGAGCTTTCTCTTTCCTGAAAACCAAAACGCATGCGTTTATATGCCCCTGCGGCACCAATGGTTGGCATCACGTTGTGATAAATGCCCAGAATTTTCACATCTTTATCATCAAGCATCTTCCCATAGCTGGGGTGTATCAATGCACGGGCCAGCAAGCCCCCCATGCTATGCGTGACGATGATGACTTCGTTACATTTGAATCCGCGTTCCTGGTAGCCTTTGACCAGGCCGCGCAGTCGCTCTGCAATAGTGACGGCGGATACCCCATTGCTCTTGATAAAGTTGTAGCCCATCGCATGCACCGGGTACCAACAAGGAGAAATTTTCTTTAAATCGCTGACGGTAATGGCTTTGCCAGAAGATGCACCAAAATTTTTGGGATCTTGCAAAAGCAGTGCGCCAAGACCACTCGGTTGACGCCAGACAGGATGTGGCCTCCTGTCGGAAATCAAGTTATTGAGATGCAATTCGGCTGTCTGCAACATTGTCCCGTACGCACCAGCAAATAACACTTCACTCCATCCTCGCCAACGGGCTATTTGTGCTGGGCTTTGATATGAGCAGGCCTTACCTTGATTTGGGCGTGTTGTTGTCGCGATCCTGTTGCTTCCCATTAAAGGAGGAATAGGTGTAAAGCTGTCCGGCACATTTTGATGCCGTGCATCTGCAGCCTTGGTCTCCGCGCCATCTGGATCAAAACGACTGTTGCTTTCGGTGTAATGGTAGTACTCGACTTCGGTTTCATTTGGATCAAACACCAATTGACGCTGCCGTGGCGACGCATCTTTGAACCAGCCACCCAAGCCATTGCCTGTGAGGACAGCCGTCTTGCCTCCCGCACCCATCATATCGTCTGGCCGCCACGCCCGATTGTCTGGACGGCGCAATTCTTCTTGGCGAACCTTGCTCATCCTTAGATTGCTACCCATCACGCCTGGCAAGAAAATGACAGGAATTACCTTGCCTGGCGGTAGGGTGACGTCATGTCGCGCGGTATCCTTTGTTTCCGTCATCGAAACGGCGAGTTCTGCCCAGCCGCCGACGCCCTGACTAAACTTCGCGGGATGATTGCCTCGATTATTCAAGTCATCACATTTGCTCATGGCAGTTCTCCCTTATAGCGAATGATGTAACTATCCATGCCAGTGGATTTTTGTAGTAGTGTGGAACCGTCTTCCGCGCTTTTGCCAGCCATGTTGCCGTCATCGCGCAGGAGTTCAAAAGCAACGCCAACGGCCGGCGTATCGTCGGCATTCACTAGCAAGACCTCCTGATCGAAACTGCTGTGTGGCCGCTCATTAAATTCCTGCGAAACACTCTTCGGCGCCAGGGTTTCCAGGTTGCCGTTGAATAGCACAGGTGATGAGGTAAAAAATTGCACCTTGTCGCTGATTTCCAGCATGTGGTTGGCGCCGTGCAGGCGTACGCCTTTCTTGCCCTTGATGTTGACCCAGTCCGCCTCGCTGATCAGCGACAGCACTTTATGGGCGAGGATTTCCACCTCGTCGCTATGCGCCTGGATGGATACCTTGCCGCTGGCCGCGATCAGTTTCATGCCAGCCTTGTGCACGAACAGGCTGAAGGTTTTTGCGATGCTGGCAAAGACGCTGTCGCCGCTGGCGAGTGATATATGCTTGCTGCTGCTCAGTGCCACATGGTCGCTGGCGGCCAGGTGAATCGACTGGGCCGTACTCAGCTCGATACCGGCAGGGCTGGCCAGCAGCAGATGTGGCTCGGACAATTCCGGGAAATCGCCGGCCGCACCCTTGATGGCGGCATTTTGCCGTTGCATGGCCTCCGCTACCGCGCCCTGCTGGCTGGCGCTGTCTTGCGCGCCGGCATCCACCGCCATGCTGGCCAGTCCTTGCTGCAGCTGCCGCGCTTGCGCCAATCGAGCATGTGTTTCGTCGAGTTGCTTGACCGAGCCGCCGCCTGCCGGCGCTTCGGTGGTGATCAGCATGCCCTTGGCTGCGCGCAGGGCGCCCCAGGCGCTGCTGGACAATTCAAAGCCTTCACCGCGTGCTTCCTTGCGGCCAGCGTTGTCGTCGATACGCGTGATATTGCCTAGTGATAGGCGGCTGTCCTGATGGCCACTGCGCAACTGTGCCTGGATCGATGCCTTGGTATCGTCGAGTACAAGGTGGTTGGCGCTACGGGCGCCCAGTTCACGGCTGCGCAAGCCGGACAGGGCGCGCTGTTGCGGCAGTTGCCATGGCGGCGGATTGGCGCTGTTGTAGACCGTGCCGATGACGATAGGATGGTCGATATTCCCGTCCTGGAATTGCACGACGACTTCCTGGCCCACGCGCGGCAACGCAATGTGCCCCAGTTGCTGGCCCGCCATCGGCATCATGACGCGTATCCATGGCGAACTGCGTTCGTCAAATTCACCCAGGCGGTCCCAGTGAAATTGCAGCCGGACACGCCCCAGTGCATCGGTATGGATTTCCTCCCCGGCTGGACCGACCACCAGCGCCGTCTGCACGCCGGCAACCACACACGGCGTGCTGTTGTAGCCGCGGCCGGGACGCCAGCGGATATCCCTGCGCACGCAAACGAGCTTGTTTGCATAGTGCGAGGGCGCGCTTGAACTCGCCTGGTAGTTATTGCTGGCAATATGCTCAACCGAGATAATCAGATATTCGCGTTCGGCGATACTGTCCGGGCGCTCCTGGCCTGGCTGGTAGCGTTTTTCCTCGGCACTGAAGTGCCCATCGAGCCGGAAGCAAAATCCTGGCTGCACACCACGATGATTGCCACCTGCCTCGAAATACTGGCGCAGGTGGTCGCTTTCCTCCATGCGGCGCTGTGCCAGAGATTCTCCGTCATCGACATTCTTGTAGCCATAAGCGCCCGTATTTTCATACAGTTCATGGGCAAATACATCTCCCTGGCGATTCAGCGAGTAGCCGCTGGCAAGATGTGGTCTAGGGTTTTTATAATCAAAACTGGCCAAGGTCAGTTGTCCGGAGCCTAGTCGTCGCACGGCTAGCCACTGTTTCAGACCATCATCTTCCTTCGACCCCGATTCGGAATGAAAACGGATGGCGCCATCGCCATTCGCTGTCTGGAGCATGTCGGCCAGCGTACTGTTGTCTGCGAGCCATAGCGTGTGGCCATCGGCGCGGTGCTCGTACCAGTAGTGCCAGCCAAGGGCTTCCCAGCGCCGGTGCAGGTGGTTGTAATCCGTTTCGTTGTGCTGGTTGGCACAGCTGAGTTGAGGATCGTCGCCATGCAAACATGTTTTCCAGTCGCGCTGCTCGTAATGTGCAAAGGTCGTTTCGGTCAGCTGCATCAGGCTCTGACCGTGAAAGGACACGTTGTCCTGGCGTAGGCGTGCGAATGCCAGCCATGGTTGCAGCACCACGCGGTACCAGGCAAAGCCACCATCGGCGCGCAGCAGAGAAAATTCGCCTACGTAGCCGTTGAAGTGGCGCAGTGTTCCATCATCGCGCACCATCGATATGGTCACCATGCGCCCCATCATGGACTTGAGGCCAATATGCGCATCATCGGACAGCAATTCGGCGTCGCAGCGGAAGTCGCGTGATAGCTCTTCCCTGGCCGTCAGGGAATTAACCAGCAGGATGGCACCGGCCGGTCCGTCGCCATGGGGGAAATCTATCCTCAGCAGTCGCCGCTCTTGCGCGGCAAGGTCGAAGACGGACAATGCCGCCTGAATGCTTGCGTGCATGGCCTGCCTCCGTTATAACGATGTAATCAAGCGGGCGCCGCAGGCGGTGGTGTCACCATCATAGGCGTACGGTTTGCCCATGTGTCTTGCACCCGCACCGTCAGGCGTGATCGGGAAGCTGCCTTTGCACTTGGGACAGATGGTCATGTCATCGGCCAGCGCAGCGGCCTTTCCCATGATCGTGCTGCCGGACGATGCGCTGCTCACTTTTCCGCCGTGGTCGGTTGCGTCGCCGAGCCGGATGACACCGCGTCCCTGATGTTTCATGGCTGTCTCGCTTTCGCTGCATGGAGTGTTGAAGGCAGTGGCAATAGATAGCGTACTTCTGCACTGCGCGGTTTGCTTCGTGGGGTATGCAAGAATGTGCTCCAGCCCAGGCGCCGCCGCTGCTCTGGCTGGGCGTGCAGGACAAGGGCTGTAATGCAGGGTGGACTCAATATCAGCCGAATTTCATACTCGAGGTCAGGCACGCCAAACAAGGTCAGCATTCTTGCCAGGGCAGCGGCAGCCGTGCTGCGTGGCAGGAAGCGTTGCATTCCGGCTGGATCCAGGGGACCGATATGCAGGCATACTCGCCTGTCATGGCGCCATAGACGCCCGCCAAGTGTGGCGCCGCGCGCCAGGGTGAAGTTGCTGCTGCCTAGCAGGCTGCGCCGGTTCTTTTCGAGATGGTCCCAGCCGCCGACAAATTGTTCCAATGTGACCGGGACATCGAAATACTCGGCCAGCACACGGCCGACTGCTTGCGCGCAAACGGGGCGACAGCGCAGCAGGCCCGCGTACCATCCTGCGACATCCGGCATCACGGCACCCGGCTCGCTGTTTGACGGCAGGGCATGGGCTTGCACGCCTGCGAGTGCCATCAGTAACGGTAATTGCTGGTCTTTTCCATGGGTCTCGAACGACGATTCGGTGCGATATTTTTCCCACGCCTGGCAAAATAGCGACACCATGCGGTGCGAAAAAATGTCAAGGAAGGCCGATACTCCGGCGTCTTTCGTTGACAAACGATACGCATTGATGCGCTCGGAGTGGTGCAGAGGCAAAGTGCCGCTGACGCCTAGAAAGCTCATGAACGTCGGCACCATGGTGATTTGCCCGCTTTCGTCAAGCGACAGCCGTTCGATTTCACTGGCCGGAAAACGCAGGGACAAGCTGTTCGTGAAGCGCAGCACCTGGCTGAACGCTTGCCGATGCGGGACATTCTGCTGACGTAAGCAGCACAGCAGAATACGTATCGCCTGCACGAATTGATAGCGGTACGGTTCGGCCAGCAAGTGCCGGACTACACCAGATTCTGCAGTCCACTTCTTGGTTTGCATCGGATCAGCTCCTCTCCGCTTTGCATGGACAGCACCACCAGCTCAATAAAACTGTTGATTTGTACGTAGAGTCCAAGGAAGTGGTCGATGACCTGGACAAACAGATGCATGCCGCTGCCGATGAACGCTTCCTCGTCGAGTGTGATACGGACTTCCACGCCATGTGCCAAGGAGGTGCCGCGCTTGTGCCGCAGCCACGTCGTCGTCGGCAAGTGCGCCAGTGCGACGATGCCGCTGATCTGGCGCTGCGACGTGGCTGATTGCGACAGGTCATACAGCGTCAGCAGTTCTCGCAGCGCTGGCAAGCCTTCCTGGATCAGCGAATGGTGGTTCAGCGCCAGGTGTGAAATCAGGCGCCAGTGCAGGCCCGCGCCTGGCGAGAGGCGCCTTGGCTGGCTCGGACGCCGCAGAAGTTGCAGTGGCGGCCCGCCGCCGCATGGCTGCAAGTCTCCTTGCGGCTGGCCGTATTTGAGCGCAAGCGGGAGATCCCGGTTGCTGCATGTCAGCGACAGCGACAAGCTGGCCTTTTCATTGATCAATGGATTGAAGTCGCCGTCAACCAATGTCATTCTTTTTTCATGGCCTGGACTGTTGATGGCAAGCGCCGCATCGTGGCGCATGACCCAGTAATGGCCTTGTTGTGCAGCGCCCTCGCCATGGCGCAGGCTGTACGGCGGCCGAAATTCGGTGAGGGTGCTTTCGCCTCCCCGTTGACGCAGCATGTGCACCGCATCCACGCTGAATACTTCATAGCCATGTGCGTGGGTGGCGTGGGCCAGCACGGAGTAGTCGGTTTTCTGCCGCGTGACGGCGATCGGGACGCCTTCCTGGCGAAATAGATTGACCGCCGGGCTGCAGCCCAGCCGCAAGTTGTCGCCGCACAGGCTGGCCAGCATGCGTGCGCTATCGGAATCGGGCCGTAAACCCGCCATGCATAGATGCAGGGTGACGCGCTGGCAGCCGAGCGGCAGGGCGCGGCTCATTTCGGTAACGGCGATATCAAAGAAATTGAATTTTTCCGGATACGCGAAATACTCGCCGAGGAGGCGGTAGGCCGGCTGTGAACGTGCGCCGAAAGGTATCAATGCTTCCGCATCGGCGAAGCCAACTGGCGCCACGGGGATGCTGGGCAAGGCGAACCATGCTCCTGCGTCGGTTGAAACAAAAGCGCAGGCTGTGCGCGTGAACAAGGCATCGCGCAGAACAGCGGAAAAGGACGGTTCACCGTCGATGAAAATGCGCAGCGTCGCAGGCGCCGCGTCGAGATGGCAGATACTGATGTTGAGCGAGGAGCTAACCGACGCCGGCAGGCGCACGCCTGGCGGTGCCTTGATCATGGCATCGAAAGTCGCATTTTCCAGCACCGATGCACCCGTGCTTACTTCGTAGACTGTCTTGAAGCGACAGCGCACACCGTGCACGGGAACCGAGTCCATTTCGCTGCCGGCGGGCAGGTGTAGCAGCCCTGCATCAGGCGCCGGTGCGGACAGCTGGACAATGGCGCATGATGGAAAAGGGCGCAGATAATGAGGAAATAGCGCTTCCAGCAACGCTTCAGTAAATTGCGGATAGTCGTCATCGAGCCTTTTCGAGATACGTGCTGCCAGCATGGCAACCGATTCGATCAAGTGCTCCACGTGCGGGTCTTCGCAGGACTCGCCGGACATTTGCAGTTTGCCGGCAATGCGCGGATAGCGTTCGGAGAACTCCCTGCAATGGCGCCGCAGCATGACCAACTCGCGCTCGAAATAGGGCAGTAAATCGTCCATCTCTATTTTGCCCAGTCACACAGCGTGGCGTTGCGCATTACCGGCACGTCGTGTGGGGACATGGGAATCTCCTGGGTATTTTTCTGCGGAATGGCCAGTATCCGAGTGTTTGTGCGGAAGTAAATTGCGTTTGCGCAAATAATTGAACCGCGTTGCTGCGCAAGATCAAGGGCTTTCAAGCTGGCAACATCAGACTGGCAAGGCAGGAAGATTCCAATGGTTACCATGGAGAGCGCAATGACTTTGCCAGCAAAATTACTTTGGTCGAGGGTCTGGCCATCGGCCCGCAGCAATTCCAGCAACTGGACCGCTATCACGAGGCGCGCTTGCAACGGCTGGTTTCCCTGATTAATCCACATTTGTGGGGCGTGCATGCCGTCACCTGGAATAGGGATGCGCTTGCCAACAATAGCTTGCGTGCCGATACCATGTCACTGGTATTTCAGGATGGAGAGATTTGTGAAGCTCCGCTCAGTGATGCCTTGCCGAGTGCCATAGACCTGTCCAAATTGCCGCCGGACGAACACAGTTTTACTTTTTATGCCGCGCTGCCAGCCATGCAGGCGCATGGCGGAAATGTCAGTTCCGCGGGCGCGCGGTATGCTCAGGCGGATATCGAAACGCCGGATTTGTATAGCGAGGCGGTCAGCATAGACGTGGCCTATCTGAAGAAGCGCGTCTATCTGCTGTCGCAACTGGATCCGCTGCATGACTACCTTGCCATTCCACTCGTACGCTTGCACCGTGGCGGTAATGGAAGCTTTGATATCGACACCTCCTTCATTCCACCTTGCCTGACGACCAGCGCAGAACCCGCGCTGCAAAAAATGCTCGACGCGCTGATCGAACGCATGGGTGCGAAAATTGAAGCGCTATATAGCCGTCACCGTCAGCCCGGTAAAAATACGGTGGAATTTCATGGTGGCGATGCCTCGTCGTTCTGGATGCTCAACACATTGAGCACGGCCAGTGCCGCGCTAAGTCATTGCGCCAGTTACCGGCGCCACCATCCCGTATATCTGTTTGAGAAAATGATGGCTCTGGCCGGCGGGCTGATGACATTTTCCAGAAAATACACGCTGGGCGACCTGCCGATGTACCGGCACGAAGATGCCGCCCCCGGTTTTGGCAAGCTCGATTACATCATCCGTGATCTGATCGATACTGTCTTGCTGTCACGTTACTTCTCGATTCCACTGTCCAACGACGTGCAGAAAAACACCCACTATTATGGCCCGCTTGACGCCAAGCGTATCGACCGGCAAACGGAGCTTTGCCTGGCAGTGAATGCAGATATGCCGGCGCTGGAATTGGTGGCCACGGTACCGCTGCAATTCAAAATTTCGTCGCCGGATAATATCGAATTGCTGCTGGCGCGGGCATTGCCGGGGGCAGAACTGCGTCATATGGCGCAGGTGCCAGCGGAGGTGCCGGTGCGGCCCAATACCTACTATTTTTCGATCGAGAACAAGGGCAGCATTTATGATGCGATGATCAAGGCTCAGGCAATCGCAATTTATGTACCATCTGGAATAAAAGGATTGAAGCTGGAATTGTTTGGCATCAGCAGTGCTGCCGAATAGCCACAGCCTGCATTTCATTCATGCCAGTATCGGGCCCAGTCCTGTGGACTGGGTTGGAAAACTTTGCCCGAAGCAATAGACTTGCCCCTGCAGTTGACGTTATCATGTTTTTGTAAGTGTCGGTGGCTGATCAGTCAGCGCGATGGTGAAACATGGTGACAGGCGAAAGTGAGCATGGGCATGGCGAATGATGCGTGATGTGCCAGGCGGCTGGCGGCCTGGTAGCGGGATGGGCAGGGCAGCGGTGCGCCGTTGCTGCCGCGCATTGCTGTTGACGCTATGTGCTGCCGCGGCCCCGGCCGTTTTGGCGGATTCCGCCAGCAGCACAGCCAGCATAGCCAGTACAAACACCAACGCCAGCAGCAGCACCAAAAGCACCGCCGCGCCCTTGCATGGCCAGCGCGTCCTCTTCCTCAATGCCTATGATTACGGCCGCGCCGGCGTCGAATCGTACACGCGCACCTACGTGGCCGCCATGGTGGCCGCAGGCCTGGCCAGCGAAGACATCATGGTCGAGCACCTGAACCTGAACACCCAGGGCGACCCCGCGCTGCGCGGCGAGATGCGTGATTTGTTGCTTTTAAGATACACGCACATGATGGGGCGCAAGGCCGACCTGATCGTTGCCATGCAGCAGCCGGCGCTTGATTATCTGCTGACGGAGCTGGCGCCGCTGGCGCGCGGCGTGCCCGTGCTGGCGATTAATACATCCGGCAAACCTTTGCCTCCGGGCAGCACCGGCGTCATCTGGCAGCAGAAGGCGAACGTGGATTTTCCCGGCACACTGGCGCAGGCCATGGCGCTGTTTCCCGAGACCAAAACCATCGCCATGGCCGTGGGTGCCAGCGAGGCCGACCAGGCCTTGAAGCGCAATATGCAGCACGCGGCGCTGGCCTGGCAGGGCAAGGTGGCGATGCGGTATCTGGATAACCTGACCCTGGCGCAGATGCGCGCCAGCGTGTCGCACTTGCCGGCGGGTACCTTGCTGGTGGTGGGCAATGTCAACCGCGACGTGGCCGGCACTATCGCCACGCCCGTGCAATTTTCCGGGCAGCTGGCGCGCCTGGCGAACGTGCCGGCCTTCGGCATGTACAACGCCAGCATGGGCCAGGGCATCCTCGGCGGCTCCATTTTGCATATCGAACACGCCGCGCGGCAGGTGGCGCAGATGTCGCTGGGCGTGCTGGCGGGCAAGGCGCCTGCCGCGCGCGGCGCC
>NZ_NRDQ01000044.1 GCF_002878455.1 Janthinobacterium sp. AD80 | reverse complement strand
CGCGCAGTCGAGCTTCGCCTTGGCAACGTCGATTCCTAAATTAAACATGCTGTGGTCCTCTTGCGATCTACCTTGTGAATGCGGGCTAACCGGCATGCCGGTGCCAAAGATACTGTCCGATCTTGACATTGAGGATGGGTAACTGGTGCGAGATCTACGAAACTGGCTCGAAGCCTAAGGGCGGATACGGCATCCAGTTACCCGGTCTTGATATGCTTACCAAGATTTTGACAGCGGTCGATACCGTTCGCAATATCACGAACGGCATGAAAGGAATAATACAAGGTCGGATTAGCGCAGCGTAATCCGACATCACCACAGCCATTAGAAAAGCCAACAATATTGTCGGATTGAGCGGGACAACGTCCCGCGAATCCGACCTACAGCGGCACACACCACCCTGGCGCGCGAACGCTTCCGTGCCGACCTTTTCAAACTCGGCGCTGCCCTCGTCCCGGGCGCAGGTTGGCGCTGGCTGGCGTAGGTCGGATTAGCGCAGCGTAATCCGACATCACCACAGCCATTAGCAAAGCCAACAATATTGTCCGATTACGAGAGACAACGTCCCGCGAATCCGACCTACAACGGCCGCAGGCTGGCCCACACGCCGCCCTGGCGCTCGAACGCTTCCGTGCTGACTTTTTCAAAGTCGGCCTTCTCTTCACTCCAGCTGTAGCGCTCGACGCGGATGCAGCTGGGCTCCACTTTCAGTACATTAAAGGAATTCGACTCGCCCCTGCCCCGCGTGGACGTAGCCGTGCCTGCCTGCACCATCAGCGCCGCGTAGCCGGCGATCTTGTAGCGCTCGGCCGTGTTGCCGGCCACGCTGGCATGCAAGTGTCCTGCCAGCAGCAAGTCGACGCCGCACTCGGAAAACATTTGCAGGGCCTGGGGCGCGCGGTCGACCAGGTCGTCCTTGTCGAAGTTCTCGGGCAAGTCGAACGGGTGATGCGTGACGATGATGCGCGTCAGGCCGGGCGGCAAACGGCCCAGGCGTTCACGCAGGAAATCGATCTGCTCGTGGCTGATGCGGCCATCCTTGAAAGTCAGGGAACGGGCCGTGTTGATGCCCAGCACGGCAATTTCTTCATCCACGTATTCGGGCGACAGATCGTCCGTCAGGTAGCGCCGGTATTTCACCAGCGGCGTCAGGAAGCGGGAAAAGACGTTGTATAGCGGCACGTCATGGTTGCCAGGCACGACGATCTGCGGCCCCGGCAAACTGTCAAGAAACGCCCGCGCCTGCTGGAATTGCACGCTGCGGGCGCGCTGCGTCAGGTCGCCCGAGACCACCACCACATCGGGTTCCAGGCGCTCGACCAGCACGCGCAGGGGAGCCAGCAGGGCCGCATCGACCTTGCCGAAATGCAGGTCAGACAAATGCACGATGGTACGCATGTTTCCTCCTAGGCCGGCGCGGACGCCGGCACGAGCACCTCCAGCGCGGCGGGGCGGATCCGGTAATGCAGCGGTGTATTCATGATGGTCACTTCGCCGTCGGTGGCCACGCGCAGGCGCCTGTGCTTCGTGGCAATTTCCAGGTCGGTGGCCGTCAGCACGTCAAAATCCTTGGCCTGCGACAACTTGCCGAACAGCGCGTGCAGTGCCAGCTTCAGCAGTCCCAGGCGGCCCGGGCGCTGCGCCACATACAGGCTCAGCTGGCCGCCATCGAGCCGCTCGCGCTCGCCGATATTCAAGCCCTCCATCAGGTATTCATTGTTGCCGATAAAGACGAACGGCGTGCGCCGCGCATGCACGGCATCGTTGAGTTTCAATTGCACGCTGAGGAAGGGATAGCGGCGCAGCGCGGCCACCAGGGCCCAGCTGAAGGCCAGCCACTTGCCCCGCCCCAGGCGGCGCTGCTGCTTTTCGCGGTCGCGCACGATATCGGGATACAGGCCCAGGCTGGAATTATTCAGGAAGATGCGGCCATTCACCTCGCCCACGTCGACCTGGTGTGGCACGCCCTGCGCCACATTGGCGATGGCCGCATCGAGTTCCAGCGGAATATTCAGATCCTTGGCGAAATGATTCAAGGTACCCAAAGGCAACACACCGAACGGCGTGCCGCTGCCCACGACGACGGAGGCGACGGCGTTGATGGTGCCATCGCCGCCGCCGGCGACGACGATGGGCGCGCCATCGCCCAGCGCCTGCTCCGCCGTGGCGATCATCTCGGCGCCGCTTTGCGCCAGAGTGATGGCGGCGTCGAGGCCGACGGCGGCAAATTTGGCTTCCAGTTGCCGCGCCCAGTCGGGTGCGTAGCCGCAGCCGGCGCCCCCGTTGATGATGACTGCAATCTTGCTCAGGACAGTTTCCCCTATTTGGTTTGCCGGATATGCCGGCGGCGGCGCAGGGTCGACACGCCGGCGATACAGATGGCCAGCCAGCCATAGCTTTCCGCCATCGCCGCCAGCACATCGCTCAGGTAATGCGCCCCCAGGTAAATACGGCTGAAGCCCACCAGTGCGGCCATCAGGAATGCCGCCAGCGCGATGGCGATGCGCTTGCCCCAGGCGCCTGGTGCCGTCTGGCAAATCAGGTAGGCGGCCAGCAAACCGTACAGGGCCGTCGAGGTGGCCGTATGCCCACTGGGAAAGCTGTACGTGCTGAGGGCCGTCTGCAGGATGGGCTCGTCAAAACTGGGGCGCGCACGCGCAAATACATACTTTAGCAGCAGGTTGAGGAACATGACGCCCGGCATGGTGATCACCAGGGTAAACAGCCAGTAAGTGGCGCCCTTGCGGTACCAGTACCAGCCCAGCAGGGCCGCCAGCGTAATGGCGCCGATCACGCCATGCATATGCGTGATCACCAGCAGGCAGCGCGTGATCCACGGCACCGCATGCTGGTTGAACCACTGCGCCACCTGCAGGTCGATCACCGTGATCCGGGCCATGCCCATGACGGCTTCGGCGATTTCGTGGAAGACCACGATGGCAACCAGCATCAGGGCCACGCCCACCGTCATGTGCAGCCCCAGTTCGCCTTCGGGCGACAGGCGCGCCTCGACGAAGCGACGCAGTTTCGTGGTCCAGCCCGTGGTCATGCCCATGTCATTCTTGTGTTGCAAACTGCTTACTCCTCAAGTTCGGTGCAGTGATCAAAAAAACCACACCAGTAAAAAAATACTGTTTATTCATACAGTAGCTGTGTTTTCATACAGTAGTTATGCTATTCTGATGACTCGTTCAACACATCTCCCTCAAAGGAATTGTCATGGCAACATTGAATAGCGGTTTTGGCTCACGGTTTGGCCTGGAATACGCCCCAAGCTCTTTCCTCGTCCGCATGGGCAAGCGCGAAATCCTCGTCTGCCGCGACTTCCGCAAGCGCTACTACACCGTCAATCCCTTGATTGAGTGCGGTACGGGCATCGAGCCGGGCTATGTTGAAGTGCTGCTGATGCGCCGCTGGTTGTTGATCTTATCTAAAGCGCATTAAATACGCCTTAAAAATCTGCTGCGCGGCGCGATTTTCGGCCTGCGAGGCGCGCTGTACCAAAGTACAGCTGCGCTTCTTGGCCAGCGGGGGCGCCAAGCCTCGTTGCCGCTCGCTACGATTTTTCTCGGCGTATTCCGGGGCTTTCAACAGCCTTGCTTGAAAGCTCCGCCCGGCCACGCCGGGAGCGCGCCAGTACCGGCCAGCAGCACGCTGGCCGACCCCTCATTACTGTGTGCGTTCCGGTGCGGCCGGGCTGGCAGGTGTGGCGCCGCGATTGCTAGCTGCTGTCGCTGGCGGTGCGCTGTCAAACACATTCGCTTCGTACCACAGTGTTACGAACAGCACCATCACGACGGGGCCGATGAACAGGCCCACGAGTCCCAGGGTTTCCACGCCGCCCAGAATGCCGAACAGCACTGCCAGGAAAGGCAGGCGGGTGGCATTGCCGATCATGCCGGGCCGCACGAAATGGTCGGCCACGAACAGCACCACGGTGCCCCACACGGCCACGCCGATGGCGGCGCCCACCTTGGCCTGGAACAGCAGCACGGCGGCCGCGCACAGATAGGCCAGCGGCGCGCCGAATGGGATGATGGCCAGGATGCCCGTGGCAAATGCCCACAGGGCCGGTGACGGCAGACCGGCGAGCGCGTAGGCAATGCCGATCAGCACGCCCTCGGCCAGCCCCACCAGCACCAGGCCGTTGACGGTGGCGCGGATGGCCGTGGGAATCTTTTGCGCATAGCGTCCCCACCGTTCCGGGCGCAGGAAATGGCTGCCGATGGCGGTGATCTGGCGCGTCAGCGCTTCGCCATCCTTGTAAAAGAAAAACAGGCACAAAAACGCCAGGCCGAAATCGACCAGGCGGTGGAAGACATCGGCGCCGAGGATTTTAAGCATGTCGCGCGCGGAATGAAAGCCGCCCACGGCGCTGCCCGCAAAGAAGTGGCCCAGGCCATGGGGCTGGCTCAGGGTGGCTTGCCACCAGTCGCCGATGGCATTGCCGGCCAGGGGAATTTGCGCCACCCAGCCCGGCACGGGCAAGCCATTGCTATTTGCATTGACGACGAAGTTGGCCAGCATCGGCACTTCGCGCGCCGCCTGCGCCACGCCCAACAGCACGGGAATGATGAAGATGCAGGCAAACGCCAGGGTCAGCACGGCTGCCGCGATGATGGGGCGCTGTCCCAGCGCCGCGCGCACGCGCAGATACAGGGGCCAGGTGGCCACGCACAGGATGCCGGCCCAGACCAGGGGCAGGAAAAAGCGCTGCATGACGAAACCCGTCAGGGCAATCAGGGCCAGGGAAAAGCCTGCGCTGAGAATATCGCGCTGGGTATCGCTCATACCGCTCCATTCATGCCCGCACCAGGGAAAGTGGCGGGCGTGGCTATGCGCCAGTTGCGCAGCCGTAGCGTAACACGGCACTTGCCGGGGCGGCCTTACACCAGGCCAAGCTCCACCGGCGCCACGCCGGCAAACACCTGATCCAGCTGCGTCGCGCTCAAGCCAAAGGTGCGGCGCAGCAAGCCGCCCAGCACGGCGCGGTATTCATTGAGCACCGGCATGTCGCGGTTCTGGAACAGGGTCGCTTGCGCGATCGCCACTTGCTCTCCGGCCACTTGCTTGCCCTGGATACCACCGCCCAGCACCCAGAACACGCTGCCGTGGCCATGGTCCGTGCCGCGGTTGCCGTTTTCGCGGAAGGTGCGGCCAAATTCGCTGACGACGACGACCAGCGTCTTGCGCCAGGCGCTGCCCATTTCCTGCGAAAACGCAGACAAGCCCCGTCCCAGTTCGTCGAAGCGCCCCGCCAGGTAGCCGTTGGCGCCGCCCTGCCCCACGTGGGTATCCCAGCCGCCAACGTCGACAAAGCCGATGTTGTATTTGTCCTTCATCAAGCGGGCGATGCGCTGCGCCTCCAGTTCAAAGCCGCGGGTAGAGATGGCGTTGCGGTTGGCCGCCAGCATTTCTCCCGTCAGTTCCTTCGTCACATCGTCGCGCACGACAAAACCGGCGGCCACCGGCTGCTGCAAGGGCGTGCCCCGGTACATGGCGGCGATGATCTGGCTTTGACGCGCATCAATGCCCGCCTTGCCCACCGAGCGCAGCGCCATGTTCGGCACTTGCACGCCGCCCTGGAAGATCAGCGGCAGCTGGTCCGTGAAGGCGATGGCCGGATTGAGCGGATTGGCCTTGCTGCTGTTCAAGGTCTGCACCAGGCGGTTCAAAAAGCCAGAACGGAAATCGCGGCGCTTGCCCAGTTCCTGGCCCAGCTCGATCGTATCCTGCGTCTCGAAATGGCTGCGCGTCACATCCGTCGTGCCGGCAAACGGGATAAAGGCCGCCTCGCCGCTGTTGAACATGGGATAAATGGTCTCGCGCAAGGCCGGATGCAGCGCCCAGTCCCCATTCAGGGCCAGCGCGCCGTTTTCCATGCCCGGCTTCGCGATGGCGATATTCGGCCGCGCCGCATAATAGAAATCGCTGCCGACAGGCACCAGCAAGTTGTTCGCGTCATAGCCGCCGCGCAGGAAGACGAACAGCAGCTTCGCGTCCGTGGCGGGCGCGGCCAGCAGGCTGCCCGCGTGGGTCAGCAAGGGCGCGGCGGCCAGGGCTTTCAACAGGTCACGACGGTGCATGGCAGTCCTCCGGAGTCTACTTAACGGTGCATCATTTCTGGCGACGAAAGAAAAAACGTGTTCCATTCCTGCGGCGAGGCGGCCTGCTCCAGGGCCTGGCGCGTGGCCGGACTCAAGGTGGCTTGCAGCGACTGGTAATACAGGGCGCTGGCCAGTTGCGGGAACGCCACTTTTTCCTGCGGCTGCGGGCCATCCGTCTTGAACAGGCCGGCGCTGCCCGAACCGATGGTGCGGGCGATATCGAAGCGCGTCGTCATCTGGCCGGGGCTGGCCCAGGACGCATCCGTCAACGGGTAGCCGTCCGGCGTCTGGCGGCCGTACAAAGGCTGGCCCATGCGCGAAAGCCAGCTCAGCATGGGGCCCGCGTTGAGGATGGGCTTGTCGTCATAGCTGAGCCGCACGGCCGATACCACATAATGCATGGGGTCCTTGAATTTCTTGCCCAGCGACTGCTTGAATTCCTCACTGGCAAACATGGTGTGCAGCACGTCGGCGATCATGCCGTCGCTGTGCTCGAAGGTGGCCGCCATGCGCGCCACCAGCGCTTCGGGCGGATTGTCGCCGACGAAATACTGGGCCAGCTTGCCGCTGATAAATTTCGCGGTGGCGCGACTGCGGCTCAGGCGGTCCAGCGCTTCATCGAGCTCGGCCAGGCCCCGGCCCTTCACCGGGTGTCCGAGGAACTGCTTATCGCCATAATCGTGGCGGTTCGGATTGAACTCGAACAGGCCACGGCGCACGTATTGGCCTTGCAGCGCCGGCTTCACCTTCGGCGTCTCGGCGCCCAGGTTCACGCCCACGCCCGTCAGGATGCGCGCCAACTCCTGCACGTCCATCTGGCTGTAGCCGCCATTCACGCCCAGCGTGTGCAGCTCCATCAGCTCGCGCGCATAGTTTTCATTGATGCGTTTGGCGGCGTTGGCTTCATTGTCCAGGTAGCGCAGCATGGCCGGATGGTGCACGGTGGCGCCCAGCAAGTCGCGGAATTTCCCCAGGGCGTGCGGCGCGATGGCGGTCGCCTCGTAATCGCCGACCATGGCGCGCAAGTTGTGCTTGCCCTGGTGCACGCTGAAATGGTTGAGCCAGAACCAGCTCAGCTGCTGCTGCAGCTGGTTCGGCGAATACACGTCAAGCAGCAGCGAGCGCGTGGCCGCTTCGCGCGCCAGGCGGTTGAGTTCCTGCTGATAGTCTTTTTGCGCCAGTTTCTTGGCCTCGTCGTCCATGACGGCGGCGGACGCTTTGCGCTTTTGCTCCATGGACAGCACCAGCTGGTCGAGCGGCACCTGGCTGATGCTCATGGCGTCGATCTGCGCCTGGATGGCGGGCGGCAAGCGGGCTGGACCTGGATGCAATTGCGCCTGCAGGTAGCGTTGCCAGCCTTCCTCTTGCACCTGGCGCGCGCTGCCGGCGTTCACGCCCCAGCTGACCCGCTCGAGCATGGCGAGCGCCTGCGCGGGATGGTCGGCGTGGACGGGCTGTTGCGTCGCTGGTCCGGCACAGCCGGCCAGGCACAGTGCGGCAAGCACGACGGCGGGTAGCAAGCGTTTCGGCAACATGGCGCTCCTTCAGGCGGTTTTCAGCAAAATGCAAGAGTACGCCCAGCTTGAGCCGCGCATGATTGCCATTTGCAACGAGTTGTAATGAAGAATGCTTTATGCCAGGGCCGCACACTGTTCCCGCAGGAAATCTCGCAGCTGCAGCACCAGCGGCGTCACTTGCGCCCGGTGCGTGCATACCAGATGCAAGGGCGTGGCCTCGCCCGCCACCTCGGGCAGCAGCATTTGCAAACGGCCGGCGGCCACGTCGCCAGCCACATCGAGCCGCGACTTATACGCGATGCCCAGGCCCGCCACGGCCCAGCGCCGCACCAGCTCGGCATCGTCGGCGCTGCGGTTGCCGCTCACCTGCAGCGTCACCTGCTCACGCTGCGGCAGGCGGTAAAACGTCCAGCGGTCGTGCAAGCCATCTTCCAGCGCGAAGCGCAAACAATTGTGCTGCGCCAGCTCTTCCAGCGCCAGCAGGGGGCCGTGCGCGCGCAGATATTCCGGCGAAGCCACCAGTACGCGGTCATTCGCGGGGGCGATGGGCATGGCGATCAGCGAGGAGTCGTCCTGCTGGCCATAGCGCAGGGCCACGTCGACTTGCTGGCGCACCATGTCGGCCACCCGGTCGCTGACGCTGAGCTGGTAGCGCAGCTTCGGGTGGCGCTGCTGGAAGGCGTCGAGCCAGCCCAGCATCAGATTGCGGCCCAGGTCGGAAGGCATGGCAATTTTCAAGGTTCCACCGAAACTGTCCTTGCTAGCCAGCAGTGCGTCACGGCCCGCGCGCAGCAGGCGCAAGGCTTCGCGCGCGTGTTCGAGATATTGCGTGCCTTCCGGCGTCAGGCTCAGCGAACGGGTGGTACGGGCCAGCAGGCGCAAGCCCAATTCCCCTTCCAGACGCTTGACGGCGGCGCTGGCCAGCGCGGGCGAAATGCCGAGCTCGCGCGCGGCTGACGACAGGCTGCCCCGGTCGGCCGTGCATACGAATACCTGCAAGTCATCGAGTCGCAGCAATTTTCAGCATTCCTTTGAAAGTGTTTCGGTACGCGCCCACTTTTACCCAGGCGTGAAAGTGGCCATGATACGTCATCAGGCCTGCATGGCCACGCTAACAATGCTGTCGGATTACGCGCGATACCACCGCGCTGATCCGACCCGCGCCGACTCCGTTACTGTTTTATCAAAGGAAACACATGAAAGCCATCGCCTACCGCCACAGCCTGCCCATCACCGATGCCGACGCCCTGCTCGACATCGAACTGCCCGTGCCCGTCGCCACGGGGCGCGACCTGCTTGTCGCCGTGCACGCCATCTCCGTCAACCCCGTTGACACCAAGGTGCGCAAGAACCGCGCGCCGAAGGACGGCCAGCCGGAAGTGCTGGGCTGGGATGCGGCCGGCGTCGTCACCGCCGTCGGCCCCGACGTGAGCCTGTTCCAGGTGGGCGACAAGGTCTGGTACGCGGGCGCCATCAACCGCCCCGGCAGCAACAGCCAGTTCCAGCTGGTTGACGAGCGCATCGTCGGCCACATGCCGGCCAGCCTGGATTTCGCGCCCGCCGCCGCCCTGCCTTTGACGGCCATCACGGCCTGGGAATTGTTGTTCGACCGCCTGCAGATCAGCCGCGACAGGAATCTCACGGGCAAGTCCCTGCTGGTGATTGGCGCGGCCGGCGGCGTCGGTTCCGTGCTGCTGCAACTGGCGCGGCAGTTGACGGGCGTGACCATCATCGGCACGGCCTCGCGTCCGGAAACGGCGGCCTGGGTGCGGGAACTGGGCGCCCACCACGTGATCGACCACAGCTTGCCGCTGGCTGCGGAAATCACGCGCCTGGGCTTGCCGCCTGTCGATTATGTGATCAGCCTGAACCAGACCGACAGGCATTTCGAACAGATCGTCGAACTCATCGCGCCACAGGGCAAGTTTGCCCTGATCGACGATCCCGAGCAGATCGACGTGCGCAAGTTCAAGGGCAAGAGCGTGTCCCTGCACTGGGAACTGATGTTTACCCGCTCGCTGTTCCAGACGGCCGACATGGTCAAGCAGCATGAATTGCTCGACGAACTGGCGCAGCTGGTGGACGCTGGCGTCATCCAGACCACCCTGGCCGAGCGTTTCGGCACCATCAACGCACAAAATCTGAAACGCGCGCATGCCCTGCTGGAAAGCAATACGGCCAAAGGCAAGATCGTGCTGGAAGGGTTTTAAGCGAGCAATATCCACCCCAACGGCAAAAGTAGCGGGGTCGGCCCCTGAGGGTCCGACCCAGAACTTGCTATCGGCTTGAAAAGTGCAGCTGATTACCGTGGTGCCGTAATCAAAATAGCCCGGAAATCATTGACGTTGGTCAATGTCGGACCGGTGATCACGCTATCGCCCAGCGCCTGGAAGAAGCCGTGGCCATCGTTGTTGTCCAGGCTGTCGCGCGGCTTGATGCCCTGCGCCCAGGCGCGCTGCAGGGTGTCAGGCGCCAGATACGCTCCCGCGATCTCTTCCTGGCCATCGACGCCGTCCGTGTCGCCGGCCAGCGCATGGATACCCTCCTGCCCCTGCAAGGCGAGGCCCAGCGCCAGCAGGAATTCCACATTGCGTCCGCCGCGCCCCTGGCCGCGCACCGTCACCGTCGTTTCGCCGCCCGACAGCAGCACGCAGGGAGCGGGAAATGGCTGTCCGCGCATGGCCGTTTGCAGCGCGATGCCGGCCATGGCCGTGCCCACATCGCGCGCTTCGCCCTCCAGGCTGTCGCCTAATATATAGGGCGTGACGCCGGCCGCGCGCGCCACGGCGGCGGCCGCTTCCAGTGCCAGTTGCGGCGTGGCCACCAGGGTCGTCTGCGTGCGCGCCAGGCGCGGGTCACCCGGTTTCACGGATTCGCCGCGCCCGCTTTCCAGCGTCTTGCGTATGCTGTCCGGCAAGGCGATGCCATAGCGGCGCACGATGGCCAGCGCATCGTCGCACGTCGTCGCGTCCGCCACCGTGGGGCCGGAGGCGATGTCGCCCAGCTTGTCCCCGGGCACGTCCGAGATCGCCAAGGTCACCACCTGGGCCGGATGGCAAGCGGCCGCCAATCTACCGCCCTTGATGGCGGACAAATGGCGGCGCACGCAGTTCATTTCGCCGATGGTGGCGCCGGACGCCAGCAGCGCGCGGTTCAAGGCTTGCTTGTCTTCCAGGCTGATGCCGTCCAGGGGCAAGGCCAGCAGGGACGAGCCGCCGCCCGATATCAGGCACAGCACGGTGTCATCTGCCTGCAAGTTGCCCACCAACTCCAGCATGCGCCGCGCCGCGTCCATGCCGGCCTGGTCGGGCACGGGGTGCGACGCTTCGGCGATCTCGATGCGTGCGCACGGCACGCCGTAGCCGTAGCGCGTGACGACCAGGCCCGACAACGGCCCCGGCCAGTGCTGCTCCACGGCTTGCGCCATGGCCGCCGAGGCCTTGCCGGCGCCGATGACGATCAGGCGGCCTGCCGGCACGGGCGGCAGATGGGGCGGCACGCAGTGCGCCGGTTGCGCCGCGGCGATGGCGGCGTTAAACATGGCTTGCAACAAGGTGCGCGGTGCTGGGATGGTCGTCATTGTGTCTCCTCCGGGATCCGGACTCGATCATAGCAGTGCCCGCGGCCCGGCAGCTACAATGGCGGCTTGACTATCTGACAGGAATACAATGAACGACGCCATCGAATGGACCGGCCTGGCCCGCACTTTCGGCCTCTTTACCGTCACGGCCGTGGCCGAACTGCTGGGCTGCTACCTGCCCATGCTGTGGCTGAGCAACAAGGGCAGCGCCTGGCTGCTGTTGCCTGCCGCCCTCAGCCTGCTGGTCTTCGTGTGGCTGCTGACCTTGCATCCAGCCGCCAGCGGCCGGGTGTACGCCACGTATGGCGCCATCTATATCGCCACGGCCCTGGGATGGCTGTGGCTGGTCGATGGCATCACGCCCGCCTGGACCGATATCGCCGGCGTGGGCCTGGCTCTGGCGGGCGCCGCCGTGATTGCCATGGGGCACAAGGCGGCGTAAGCAGGCTCACGCCGCCTCAGCCGACTGACGCCGCGTGCTGGCGGAAGTTCGTTTCCGCCGACCACACGGCGCTGGCACGCGCCAGCAGGACGGCTTCGCCATCGGCCAGCCAGTCGTCCGCGTCGGCGATCTTCCACATGGCTTGCAGCAGCTTGCGGCGCAGGTCCGGGTCGCTGATTTCATCGAGCAGGCTGTCGATGACGCCGTTGCTCAGTTGCACGGCGCCATGCACCGTCGAGGTCAGCATGTCATCGCACAGGTTTTGCAGCAGCAATTGAAAGGCGCCCGGCTCCAGCTCGATATGCTCGAGGATCTTGCTGCTGTGCATGGCTTGCAGTTCGGCGCTGGCCAGGTTGCCATCGACAATCATCATCAGGGCCAGGAGACGTCCCGCTGCCTGGGGACTGTTGACTTCATACGTACGCATAGTTTTTCTTTCGCTTATCAGTTTAAAAACGCGCCCCGCCATTGCGGGGCGCGCGGTACGGCATTTACTTCTTGTCGCTACGGGTGATGAACACGCTGGCCACGCAGCTGGACACGATCAGCACCGCCACCACCAGCAAGGACGCTTCCACCGGCACGTGGTACCACGGCATGATCAGCATCTTTGCGCCGATGAACACCAGCACCATCGCCAGGCCATACTTGAGCATGTGGAAACGGTCAGCCACATCCACCAGCAGGAAATACAGGGCGCGCAATCCCATGATGGCGAACAGGTTCGACGTGAAGACGATGAACGGGTCCGTCGTGATGGCAAAGATCGCCGGGATCGAATCGACCGCGAATACCAGGTCCGTCACTTCGATCAAAATCAGCACCAGGAACAGCGGCGTGACATAGCGCAAGCCATTCTTGGCGACGAAGAAACGCTCGCCGTGGTCGCCGTCCGCCACCCGCAAGTGGCGGCGGGCGAAGCGCAGCACCGGGTTGTTCGCCACGTCCGGCTCGGCATCGGCCGCCACCAGCATGCGCATGCCGGTAATCAACAGGAATGCGCCAAACAGGTACAGCACCCAGCTGAACTCGCTCACCACCCAGGCACCGGCCATGATCATCACGGCACGCATCACGATCGCGCCCAGCACGCCGTAAATCAGCACGCGGCGCTGATACTGGATCGGCACCTGGAAGGCGCTGAAGATCAGCAGGAAGACGAACACGTTATCGACCGACAGCGCTTTTTCGATCAGGTAGCCGGAAAAGAATTCCAGCGCCTTCTGGTTGGCGATCTCGGGTCCGGCCGTGCCGTTCAGATACCACCACAGGCCGCCGTTGAACAGCAGGGCCAGGCTGACCCACACCAGCGACCAGGTCGCCGCTTCCTTGACGCCCACCTTGTGCGCCTTGTTGCCGCCGAAGACGAACAGGTCGAGCGCCAGCATGAACAGGACGAATACGATAAAGCCGGCCCACATGGGTGCCGTGGCAATGCTTTCCAGGCCGTTCATCGGCGGCCTCCGTCAGTGTTGATGTCTACCTTGCAGCACATGGTGTTCTCCTCGCATGAATAACAAGCAGCCATCATATGCCTAATTAAAACATCGAACAAATCGAATATAATTAACACATACATCGAATAATTCGATGTATTAACAAACAGGATCAATGATGTCCACGCTTAACTTCAAACACTTGCGCTATTTCTGGATGGTGGCCAAGACGGGCAGCATCGCCCGCGCGGCCGAGCAGCTGCACCTGACGCCGCAATCGATCTCCGGCCAGCTGGGCGACTTTGCCGACAGCCTGGGCGTGGAGCTGTTCCGCCGCAGCGGGCGCAACCTGGAGTTGACGGACACGGGCCGGCGCATCCTCAGCCATGCGGAAGAGATTTTCAGCGCCGGCGATGAATTGCTGGAAATCGTGCGCGACCAGTCGCGCACCACGACGACGACCTTCCGCGTCGGCTGCGCCGATTCCGTGTCGAAACTGATCGCCTGCCGCCTGGTGGAACCGGCGCTGAGCCTGGCCGAACCGCTGCGCATGATTTGCCGCGAGGGACGCCTGGCCAGCCTGCTGGCGGACCTGGCCGTGCACCGGCTTGACCTGATCATCGCCGACCGCCCCATGCCGGCCCACCTGAGCGTACGCGGTTTTAACCATTTGCTTGGCGAGAGCGGCATGACCCTGTTCGGCACCAGGGCGCTGGCCGCCACCCTGCAGGGCGATTTCCCCCAGTGCCTGGACCGCGCCCCGCTGTTGCTGCCCGGCGAGGATTTCGCCATTTACGGCCGTCTGCTGCAATGGCTCGGCGAAAACAATCTGCACCCGCGCATCGTCGGCGAATTCGACGACAGCGCCATGATGAAGGCCTTCGGCCAGTCCGGCGCCGGCCTGTTCTTTGCGCCCACCGTCATCGCGCCCCAGGTCTGCGAACAGCACGGCGTGGTGGCGCTGGGAAGGGTCGACAACCTGGTCGAGCAAGTCTATGCCATCACCACCGAGCGGCGCCTCAGCCATCCAGCCACCGTCGCCATCAGCCAGAGCGCGCGGCGCGAACTGTTCGTGTAGGCACCCGCCGCCCGCCTTGCCGCTGCGTGCTGACGACGAGCTTGCCTGGCTGCCCGCCCCGCTCCAGCAGCGCATGCGCGCGCCGCATGCTGGCACCACCCGGCAGCAGCGGCAGCAGCATCGGTATCGGTATCGGCAGCACCAGGCTGCCCCGTGGCTGGCGGTCGCCGGGCCGCAGCTGGCGCCGACAGTGCGGGCGCTGGTCGATTTCCTGGCTGGCGCGGGTCTGCTGTCGTCAATTGCCCACAAATAAGGCAGAGCAAAAACATTCGAGCAAATATATCGCTATAATGGCAAGTCTCCCCGACGCCCTGCGCGCCCCTTCCTGGACTTGCCGCAATGAAGCACTTGCACGACATCCCCTCTGCCTTCAAGCATGAATTTGCCAACCCGCGCCTGTGGTGGTCGCGCGCCGTCGTCGTCGGCATGGCGGCCATCGCCGGCCTCGTCGTCGTCGGCTTCACATGGCTGGCGGAAGAGGCGCTCGATCTTTTCCTGTTTTTTAACGGCAAGGCCTGGTGGTTCGCCCTGCTGTGGACACCCGTTTGCGCCGCCGTGCTGGTCTGGCTGACGCGCCGCTACGCCATGGGCGCGGCCGGTTCCGGCATCCCGCAAGTGATGGCGACCCTGGACCCGGCCGTCGCGCCCGAGCAGCGTTCACTGTTTGTCTCGCTGAAACTCAGCGCCGCGAAGATCCTGCTGACGGCGGGCGGCTTACTGGGGGGCTTGTCCCTGGGGCGCGAAGGCCCTTCCGTGCAAATCGCCGCCGGCGTCATGCTGGCCGCGCGCCGGGCGCTGCCGCGCCACTCGCAAGTGAGCGCCCATTCGCTGCTGGTGGCCGGCGGCGCGGCCGGCATCGCGGCCGCCTTCAACACGCCGCTGGCCGGCGTCATGTTCGCCATCGAGGAACTGTCGCGCTCGCCGGAGCAGCGCAACAGCGGCCTGATCGTCGCTGGCATCGTGCTGGCCGGCATGATGGCCGTCTCCATCCACGGCAACGCCACGCACTTCGGCATCATCCACCCTGGCCCCATCGGCCTGGCGCTGGCCCTGCCCGGCTTGCTGGTAACCTTGGTCGCCGGCGTGGCGGGCGGCCTGTTCGCGCGCCTGCTGCTGGCCTCCGCGCGCGGCAATCCATTGGGCAAGCTGTCCGCGTGGAGAACTGGCCATCCCGTGCTGTTCGCCGCCGTCTGCGGATTATTGGTGGCGGCGATCGGCATCGCCAGCCATGGCGCCACCTTCGGCAGCGGCACCGTGGCCACGCGCGCCATGCTGGAAGGTTCGGCCGACGTGGCGCCCGCCTTCGTCGCATTCAAGTATGTGGCCACCTGGCTGACCGTCTGGTCGGGCGTGCCTGCAGGCATTTTCGCCCCCTCGCTGGCCATCGGCGCCGGCATCGGCCACGATATCGCCGTGCTGCTGCACTATCCGCACGCGCCCGCGCTGATCGCGCTGGGCATGGTGGGCTTCCTGGCGGCCGCCACGCAGGCGCCGCTGACGGCGTTTATCATTGTCATGGAAATGGTCGACGGCCACGGCATGGTGCTCAGCCTGATGGCCTGCGCCGTGGTGGCCAGCACCGTGTCGCGCGTGCTGAGCGAACCGCTGTACGGGGCGCTGGCGCAATTGCAGCTGCAGCGCCTGCCGCAAACGGAGCGCGGCACTACATCGTAAAGGGAAACGGCTGCATGCCGGCCTGGCGGTCGTCGGGCGCGACCACGGCCAGCAAGGCGCTCAAGCCCTGGTTCAGGTGCGCCAGGCTGGCGGCGTCCAGCTGGCTCAGCGCACTGGGCAGCAAGCCGCGTGCCGGCTGGGGCGCGCTGGCGATCACCACCTGGCCTTGCTGCGTCAGGGTCAGGGTCACCACGCGCTGGTCGGGCTGGTCGCGCGCCTTGCGCACATAGGCTTTCTTGACCAGCGCATCGACCAGGTTGCTGGCCGTGGTCTGGTGGATGGACATCCTGGCGGCCAGTTCACCCATGCGCAGGCCCGGGCGTTCGAGCAATTCCTGCATCACCCACAATTGCGCGCCCGACACGCCGCACTGCTTCTCGATCTGCGCCGAATGCCGCTGCGCCGCGCGCATGACCACGCGCATGTTTTGCAAGGCCATGCCCTGCGCCTTGGCCACCGCCGCCACGTCCACCACTTCCGCTTCCACCACCATTGCCTCCAGTTATCCGCTCCGGCTTCGCGCCTGCTGGCGGGCCGGAATCCGTACATGATACCTGCAATGAAGGGCGCCCCCTACCGCCTATTGACCGGCGGGTGCTTGCGCTCCGGCCTGCCAAGCCTTCTGCCACAGCTGTTTGCCCCGCTTATCCCAGCGGCGCTCGATGCCCTGCTTCTTGCCATGCTCATACGGCACAATCTGCAGCAGACTGCCGTCGCTCGCCCACACTTGCAGCAAGCCATGGCGCTGGCCATCGCGCATCGGGATGACCTTGGCACGCACGCCATTGTCATACCATTCCGTGACATCGCCCTGCTCGCGCCCCTGCGCGTCCTGCTGCCAGGCGATCGACGGCTTGCCATTGCGGCTCCACTTCTGCATGCTCAGCAGCTTGCCCTTGCGGTACAGCGCCTTTTGCGCCAGCTGGCCATTGTCATGGCTTTCAAACGACCAGCCATCGGGTTCGCCATCCACCCAGACCTTGCGCGCGAGCACCTTGCCATCCTCGGCAAGCGTGAGGAATTCGCCATCCTGCTTGTCATTCCTAAAGTGACTGCGCTGGAACAGCTTGCCATCGGCGTAAAACACTTCCTGCAAGCCATGCATCTTGCCGCCTTTCAGGAAGGCGCGGCTGCTCATCCTGCCATTCGGCCCGTACGACACGTACTCGCCATCGGCCATATGCTTGCCGTGGTAACTGATGCGGTTCATCAGCTGGCCATTTTCATGGTAATTCTCGGAGATGCTGTCGCGCCCGTTCGCCAGCAAGGTCACGCGCTGCTTGACCTGTCCGTTTGCATAGAATGAGGTGCTGCCCGTCAGCACATTGCCCTGGGCATCGAGCCGCTCGTCGCGGGCCAGCTGTCCACTCGGGTAATACCACTTGCGCAGGTGGCGGAAACTGGCCTGGCTCAGATCGGGGCCGCTGGCATAGTTTTCCAGCGCCACCGTGCCCGGCGCGTCGGGGAACTCCAGCAGCACATGCCAGGCCCCCAGCGCCTCGTCGCGTACGGGCGCCGTGCGCAGCGCATACGCGGCGTGGCGCGCATCGCTCGCCGCATAGTTTTCGTCCAGATAGACGCTGTTGTCCTGCGTCTGCTGTTGCGTCTGTGCCGGAGCCGGCTCCTGCGCCGCCAGCGGCAGCGCCGTCATGAGCGCAGCCAGCAGCACCAGGCGCATGCCGCGTCGATATGGCAGGCTGGTCCCCGTATGGATGCGCGCCACTATTGCGCCGCCACCGGTTGGCCATCGTGCCAGGCCTGCTCCAGCACCAGCTTGCCATCCTTGTCCCACTGCCGCTCGATGCCGTGCTTCTTGCCGTGTTCATACGGCACGATTTGCCGCGGGCTGCCATCGCTATGCCAGGTGCGCAGCAAGCCGTGGCGCTGGCCTTCGACAAACGGCGTCACGCTGGCGCGCACGCCGTTGGCATGCCAGTCAGTCGTGTCGCCATGGTCGCGCCCCTGCGCGTCTTTCTGCCAGGCAAACACGGGCCGGCCATTCGGGGCCCAGGTTTGCAAGCTGAGCACGGCGCCTTTCTGGTACAGCGTCTTGTTCGACATGACGCCATTGCCATGGCTTTCAAACGACCAGCCGTCGGGCTGGCCGTGCACCCACACAGTCTTGGCCAGCACCTTGCCGTCCTCGGCATACGTGACAAACTCGCCCTCGCGCGTGCCATCGACAAACTGTCCCCGTTGGAACAACTTGCCATCGGCATAAAACGATTCCTGCACGCCATCCATCTGGCCATTGCGGCGATACGAGCGGTTGCTGACGGCCCCGTTCGCGCCATACGACACGTGCTCGCCATCGGCCATCTCGTCGCCGTGGTACAAGGTGCGGCTCATCAGCTGGCCGTTCTTGTGATACGTTTCCGAGATGCTGTCGCGCCCGTTCGGCAGCGGCGTGACCTTTTGCTGGATCTGGCCATTCTCGAAGTACACGCAGCCGCCCAGCAGCTCCTCGCCCTGGGCATTGAAGTAGGTTTCGCGCAGCAGTTGGCCATTTTCGTAGTAATACTTGCGAAAACGCACGAACCTGATCTGGCTCAGGTCCAGGTCCGTGGCATAGGTTTCAAAGGCCAGCACGCCCGGCGTATCGGGAAATTCCAGCCGCACATGCCAGGCGCCCAGCGACTCGTCGCGCTCCGGCGGCGTGCGCAACGCATACACGGCGCGGCGCTGGTTGCTTGGCATGAAATTTTCATCCAGATACATGGTCTTGTCCTCTTCCTGTGCTTGATCGCCTGCGCTTGCCGGCATTGGGCCCTCGGCCCGCGCCGCCAGCGGCAGGGCCGCGCTCATGCCCAGCGCGGCGGCCAGCAGCCAGCGCATCGTGTGTTGATTTTTCATGTTGTTCCATTGTTCATGTTGCTTTGCGGCCACCATCATAAAGGCAAGCGCCGTGCGCCACGAGCACGATTGCCGCAAAAAAAAAAAAAAAGCCGGGACCCGACCTGCTGGTCCGGTCCCGGCCCGGGGACATGCGCTGGCGCGGCAGGGGCCGCTCCTCAGCCCACGCTATCCTTGTGCGGCGACAACTGGCTCGCATGCAGGCGCGCATACGCGCCACCCTGCTGCAGCAAGGCAGCGTGGCTGCCCGATTCCACCAGGCGACCGCCCTGCATGACAACGATGCGGTCGGCGCTTTCAATGGTGGACAGGCGGTGGGCGATGACGATGGTGGTGCGGTTGCGCATCAGCACTTCCAGCGCCGCCTGCACCGAGCGCTCCGACTCCGTGTCCAGCGCGCTGGTCGCTTCATCGAGCAGCAGGATGGGCGCATCCTTGTACAGCGCGCGCGCGATGGCCAGGCGCTGGCGTTGCCCGCCCGACAGGCGCGAACCATTCTGCCCCGCCTGGGTCGCGTAGCCTTGCGGCATCTGCATGATGAAATCGTGGGCGTAGGCGGCGCGCGCCGACGCTTCGATGCGCGCCTGGTCCGGTGCCGGGTCGCCGTAGGCGATGTTCGCCGCCATCGTGTCATTGAACAGGATCACGTCTTGGCTGACGAGGGCGAACTGGCGCCGCAGGGCCAGCAAGGCATAGTCGCGCACATCGACGCCGTCGAGCAGGATCTGGCCGCCGCTGACGTCATAGAAGCGCGGAAGCAAGCCCAGCAAGGTGGTCTTGCCGCCGCCGGAGCCGCCCACCAGGGCCACCGTCTCGCCGGCGCGGATGTCGAGCGAGATATTGCTCAAGGCCGTGGGCGCATCGGGATCGTCCGTGTTATAGCGGAAACTGACGTTTTGCAAGGACAGATTGCCCTCGACGGTGGCCGGCGCGAGCGTGCCCGGGTCCGGTTCCAGCGGCGTGTCGATCAGGCTGAAGACGGACTCTGCTGCCGCCAGGCCCCGCTGCAGCGGTTCATTGATCTTGGTCAGGTTCTTGATCGGCGACTGCATGGCCATCAGCGCGCCCATGAAGGCAACGAAGGCGCCCGGCGTGATGGCGCCGCTTTGCGCGCGCAGCATGGCAAAATAAATCACCGATGCCAGGGTAATGCCCACCAACATCATGATGAAGCCGGAATTCATGGCCGAGGTGGCAGCATGCTTGACGGCCAGCTGGCGGTTGCGCTTGACCACGTCGACGAAGCGCGCCTGTTCGTAATCCTGGCCGCCGAAGATTTTCACCACGCGCTGGCCGCCGATGCTTTCATCGAGCACGGACGTCAGCTCGCCCACGGCTTGCTGCGAGCTCTTGCTCAGGTGGCGCATGCGGCGTCCCGCCAGGGTCACGACGATGGCCACGATGGGCATCGATGCCATGCAGAACAGGGCCAGCTTCACGTCGATGCTGAACAGCAGGATCAAATAGCCGATGGTGGCGACGGAATCGCGCACCATCACGTTGAGCACGTTCAAGCCCGCCTGCGATACTTGGCTGGCATCGAAGGCCACGCGCGACTGCGTCAGACTGGTGGTAGTGGTGTCGAAGAAACGGCTGGGCAGGCGCATGATGGTGGCGAACATCTGTTCGCGCAGGTCGGCCTGCACCCGGCTCGATAGCCATACGGAACCATAATCGCCGGAGAAACTGGACACCATGCGCAGCGCGGCCAGGCCCAGGATGGTGGCGGGTATCACCCACAAGTCCACCTGGCCCGCCTGGGCCGGCAGGAAACGGTCGACCCAGCCCTGCAGCACGCCCATCACGCCGGAGGTGGGCGCGACCTGCGCGCTGGCCGTGTTGCGCATGGCGTCGACAACGTTTTGCAACTGGCGGATTAACAACACATCGGTGGCGGACGCCACGCCCACCGCCAGCAAGGTGGCGGCAACGATGGCGCCATAGCGGCGGAACTGGCCGGCCAGGCGGAAGAACAGGAGGCGACTTTGCTGCATGCAGGTGAGAAAAGTTAGGGTAAAGCGTGATTCTAACCGCTGCAACACTTACTTATAAGAAAGTCTCACCCTGCCGGGGAAAAGCCGGCAAGGAAGCTGCACAAAAAGCAAAATTATACTTTCGCCACTTTCCAGGCCTGCGTGCCAGCCTTGCAAACTTTCAGTTTCAAGGTCTGCTCCTGGCCCTTGGCGCTCAGGGCCACTTGCACCTTGCGGCAGGTTTGCGCATCGGTCTTTTCCGTATCGCTGGCAGTGATCTCGGCATTGATGCGCACGGAATTGCGCAAGCCTTCATTACTCCATTGCACGGCCTCGCCATCCTTCTTGTCATTGAGCACGTCGGTGACGGCCTCCACGAAGACGGGCTTGTCATTCTTGTTCAGGTAAGCCATTGGCGTATCGGCCAGGAAACCGAGGCCGACGGCGGAAGCGGAAGCGCTGCAGGCAGCCAGCGCCAAGGTGGCAACGATTTTCTTGTAGTGTGTACGCATCATGTCCTGCCCCTTAAAGTGAATTCGATATTACTTGCAGTATCTGCTCCGATAGTACGCTTGATATTACTCCGGACAATACTGTTAACACCGGCATTCTATATTTGTTTTTGTAAAGCAAGTGCACACTTGACTTGCCCCGGCTTCAGGCATTCAATGAACATTGTTTCCGATTATTAACTTTGCGCGTAGTAAATGGCGCGGCAACGATGAAAGGATGGCGCGATGGCACTGGCTCAGGAACAGCATCTGGCGGACACCTGGCAGACGGGCGGCTTGAAGCCGCGCGCCTGCGATTGCGGCGGCACGGTCTTCACCATCCTGCACCAGCGGGTGATGGCGGACATGCGGCGCCGGCAGTTTCTCGGCGGCGCGGCCGCCATGCTGGCGCCCTTCATTGGACTGTCCACCAGCAACGCCATCGCTCAGCAGCCGCAAGCGCCGCAGCGCCCCGTGCTGCTGACCAATCTGCGCCTGTTCGACGGCACGGGCAAGCCGCCCCGCGCCGGCATCCACGTGCTGGTGACGGGGCCGCTGATCACCGCCCTGCTGCCGGCGGGCGAAAAAGTGGAGGGTGCCCGCGTCATCGATTGCCAGGGCAAGCTGGTGATGCCGGGCCTCATCGACGCGCACTGGCATACCATGCTGGCGGCCATCAACCAGGTGACGGCCATGACGTCAGACGTCGGCTATCTGTACCTGGTGGCGGCGCAGGAAGCGCAGCGCACCCTGTTGCGGGGATTTACCGCCGTGCGCGATCCTGGCGGCCCCGCCTTTGCCTTGAAACGCGCCATCGATGAAGGCATCGTCGATGGGCCGCGCATCTTTCCCTCTGGCGCGATGATTTCCCAGACCTCGGGCCATGGCGACTTCCGCCTGCGCTCGGAGATTCCCCGCGCTGCCAACGCGCCGCTGGGCCTGGCGGAAACGGCGGGCATGGCGATGATTGCCGATGGCGAAGCGGAAGTGCTGCGCCGCGTGCGCGAGCAACTGATGCTGGGCGCGACGCAAATCAAGATGATGGCCGGCGGTGGCGTGGCCTCGATGTACGATCCGCTCGACAGTACCCAGTATTCGGAGCGCGAACTGCGCGCCGGCGTGGAAGCGGCCGCCGACTGGGGCACCTATGTGATGACCCACGTGTACACGCCGAAAGGAATCCAGCGGGCCATCCGCGCGGGCGTGAAAAGCATCGAGCACGGCCAGCTGGCGGACGACGAATCCGTGCGCATGATGCGCGATACGGGCACGTGGTGGAGCCTGCAGCCGTTCCTGCAAGACGCGGATGCGAATGTCTACCCGGATGCGGCGCGCAAGGCCAGCCAGGCCATTGTTTCGGAAGGCACGGTGAAGGCGTATGCGCTGGCGCAAAAGTACGGCATCCGCACGGGCTGGGGCACGGACATCCTGTTCAACGCCAAAAACACGCCAACGCAGGGACGCCAGCTGGCCAAGCTCACGCGCTTTTACGACCCGCTGACCTTGCTGGCGCAGGCGACAGGACAAAATGGCGACCTGCTGGCCCTGTCCGGCCAGCGCTCGCCCTACCCTGGCGCCCTGGGCAGGCTGGCCGCGGGTGCATGGGCCGACTTGCTGGTGGCCGATGGCGACCCGGCGAAGAACCTCGATTTCCTGGCCCAGCCGGAAGAAAAGCTGCTGCTGATCATGAAGAACGGCCGCATCTACAAGGACAAATTGAGCGCGCCACTGGCAGGCTGAAGGCGGGCGCGTTGGCAACCACGCTGGCTTGCCGCATAATGCGCCCATGTTCAAACTGACCTTCCTTGGCACCTCTTCCGGCGTGCCCACGCGCTACCGCAACGTCACGTCGCTGGCCCTGCACACCACGCACAACCGCGACTGGTGGATGATCGATTGCGGCGAAGCCACGCAGCACCGGCTGCAGCGCCTGCCGCTGTCCGTGCATGACCTGGTGGGCATCTGCATCACCCATGTGCATGGCGACCACAGTTACGGTCTGCCGGGCTTGCTTGCCAGCGCCTCCATGACAGGCCGCACGAAGCCCTTGCTGCTGATCGCCCCGGCCGCCATCAAGGCCTGGATCGACGCCACCTTGCTGCATACGGAACTGTTCCTGACGTATCCGCTGATCCATATCGACGTGGACAGCGCGCCGGTCGTGCACCAGGAAGCGGGCTTGACCATCTCGCGCCACGCCCTGTCGCACCGCGCGCCCAGCGTCGCGTACCGTTTCGCGTTGGAAACGCAAAAAAGGAAGATGGACAAGGCAGCCCTGCTGGCGGCAGGCGTGCCGCCCGGTCCCGCCTGGGGCGTATTGCAGGCGGGACAGGATGCCGTCCTCGACGACGGGACGGTCTTGTCCGCCGCCACATTCCGCCAGACCGAAACGCAGCGTGCCACGGTGGTGATCGGCGGCGACAACGACACGCCGGCGCTACTGGCCGATGCCTGTGCCGATGCGCAACTGCTCGTGCATGAAGCCACCTATACGGAAGCCATGCTGCAAAAAGTGGGGCCCGGCCCCACGCACAGCTCGGTGCAGCGCGTGGCGCAGTTCGCCGAATCGGCGCGCCTGCCCAATCTGATCCTCACCCACTTCAGCGCCCGCTATCACAATGCGCAAGGCATGGCCGAGCTGGAAGCGGAAGCGCGCCTGCATTACTCGGGTCAGCTGTTCCTGGCACGCGACTTCGACAGCTACGAACTCGATGCGGCCGGCGTATTGAGCAAGCTGCCGGCCAAATCGCCCGTCAGTGCGGATTGACGCCAAACTGCGCCGCATACTCGGCGGCCAGCGCGCGCGCCGCCTGCTGCTGTGATGGCGTAAGGATTTCCAGCAACTGGTCGCGGTTCTTGATCGATTGCGCGCTGCCCGCCTCGGCCGGCATGGCGATCCACGCATACGCCTGCACATAATCGAGTTCCACGCCCTGGCCTTGCGCGTACAGCAAGCCGTATTCGTTCTGCGCCGACAGGGAGCCGGCCTCGGCGGCCTGCTTGTACCAGAAAGCCGCCTCGGCAAAGTCCTGCGCCACATCCACGCCCTTGCGGTACGCCTGGGCCAGGTTGAATTGCGACTGGCCATCACCCGCCTCGGCCGCCTGGCGTCCATACACGAGCGACTGCGCCATGTCTTGCGCGACGCCATCGCCGCTCGCATACATCAGCGCCAGATTCGCCAGTGACGGCGGAAAGCCCGCTTGCGCGGCGGCCGTGAACAGTTCCACCGCTTTCGACACGTCTTGCGTCACGCCATGGCCCTGGTAATACAGGCTGGCCAATAAATGCTGGCCGGCCGGATCGCCGGTACGCGCGGCGGCCTCGAATTGCTTGTATGCCTCCGCGTGATTACCGTCGTTATACGCGAGGATGCCCGCTTCATTAAAAGATTCAGGAGAGGATGTCATAGAATTCCTTATTCGGGGATTTTTGGAATTGTACACAGCACTGTTCCGCGCGGAATGCACGATAGGGAATGGTGCAGGACATTGCCCAAATCATGCGTTATGATCGCGCACTAGCTGATGCAATCGGAGCATTTTGCTCCAGTGCCCGCCCAAGAATATCGCCATGAAATTGATTACCCTGCTTTTATCCCTGCTGTTATCCCTGGTTTTCACCTCCGCGTATGGCGGCACGCTGCACCTGGATAAAGCCGTGACAGGCAAGGTGTCGCAGGCCGCCGAACTGCGTTATGCGAATCACGATGAAACACAGACCTACCAGCTGAAAATCGGCAAGCAGTGGGTTAATGGCAATTGCAGCAGCAGCGGCACGGGCAATTTGCACGCGCTGCTGGCCGACATGAATTTCGACGGCCACGCCGACCTGTGGATCACCGGCTACACGGATAGCCAGGGGCGCGTCCGCTGCTCCGACGTGTGGCTGTGGGATGCATCAGGGAAAAACTACAGTTTCAACAAGCCATTATCAGCCATTCCGAATCTGAATATCGGCATGGCAGATCAACGCATCGAAGGCGGCATCGCCAATTGCGGCTGTGCGGCGCAGTGCTTTTATGAAGACAGTTACGCGTGGCGGGCAAAGCAATTAATCACCATCGCCCGGCGCGAACAGGATTGCGAGCGCTATCGGGAATACCGCTTGAATGCACAAAACGACTTGATCATCGTCAAGGATGAAATTATCGATAGCGCCAAACCCGACCAGCAGGCAATCGAGAATACCAAAATAATTGACTGGCAGCGCCATGCAAAGATCATGCGCAAACAGTGGGAATGATATGCATCCCGCCATGGACACGACACCACAGAGTAAATACATGACGACACAGCCAACATCCATCACTTTCCATGCCGCCAGAGCGGAAGACACGGCCGCCTTTATCGAATTGCGCGGCAAGACCCGGCAAAACGCCATTACCGAGGAACGCCTGGCGGCGGTGGGCATCACCGCGGCATCTTGGGCGGAAATGATGCGCTCGGGCAGCCTGCCTGGCCACGTCTGCCATCGCGATGGTCAATTGGCCGGCTATTGCTTCGGCGAGCGCGACACGGGAGAGATCATCGTGCTGGCCCTGCTGCCGGAAGTCGAAGGCATGGGTATCGGCAAGACCTTGCTGGCACTGGTCATGGCGGACCTGCGCGCGCAAGGCCACGCGCGGCTGTTCCTCGGCTGCTCCAGCGACCCCGCCTCGCGCTCGTACGGCTTTTACCGCCACCTGGGCTGGACTTCCACCGGGGAAACGGACAAGTATGGCGATGAAATACTGGAGTGCCGATTAACGGCCTAGGTGTGATGTTTCAATAGGTTGTTGTGGTTCATTCGGATTGGATTTGAGACACTGGAAATCGCCAAACCCCCAGTTCTCAAGGAAACCAACCGAATGAACATCCATAAGAATGCCCGATTAACGCTGATTCGTCGAGTCGAGATGGTCGAAGACGTCCTGCTTAACCGCCTGCCGAGCTGCCAGGCCGCTACCCGCTACGCCGTGAGCGAAGCAACTGTGCGCAAATGGCTGGGGCGCTTCCTTGCCGAGGGGCGAGAGGGCTTGATGGATCGATCGTCACGTCCGCTGCATAGTCCCTTGGCACTCGACGCGGGCAAGGCACTGACGGTTGTCGAGCTACGCAAGAAGCGCATGACACAGGCAAGGATTGCCCAGTACCTGCAGATATCGAAGGCCACGGTAAGCCGTGTGCTGGCGCGTGCCGGCTTGTCCAAACTGAGCGATCTCGATCCCGTCGAGCCGGTGCAGCGCTACGAGCATGCAGAACCAGGCGACCTGATTCATATCGATACCAAGAAGCTCGGGCGTATTGAAACCACCGGCCATCGTGCGACGGGAGACCGGCGAGACCGTACGCGCGGCGCCGGCTGGGAAGTCTTGTTTATCGCCATTGACGACCATGCCCGCATCGCCTTCACGGAGCTCTATCCTGACGAAACCCAGGAGAATGCCAACCAATTCCTCGCCAATACCCACGCCTATTTCTGCTCACTCGGGGTGCGCCCCAAAGCGTTGTTGACCGATAACGGCTCAGCCTTTCGCTCCAAGTCATTCAAGGCCACTTGTAGCCAGATAGCATTGAAGCACCGCTTTACACGGCCCTATCGACCACAGACCAATGGCAAGGCCGAACGCTTCATCCAGTCAGCCTTGCGCGAATGGGCTTACGGCTTTGTTTATAACAACTCACTGGAGCGGGCCAACATGCTCAAAGAATGGAACCATCACTACAACTGGCACCGGCCGCATCAGGGCATTGCTGGCAAGGCCCCAATGTCACGGCTCAGATCCGGCCAGAATAACCTCTTGCAACTTCACACCTAGGCCACGGCGCAGGCACGGCCCGAAGCGCAAAATTCATCGCCTGGGGGCCTGCGGCCGCCCCGCAGCGGCGGCACTGATGGCATACTGCTGTTTTGCCACCACCGCGGGGAAACCATGGCCTGGAATGAAGGATATGTGTCGGATATCGAGTACACCAATGGTTTTTACAGCGACCTGAGTCCGCATCACCTCAATTTCAGCTGCATCCTCAACGGCGTCGAGCCGGTGCCGCTGGATCAGCCCTACAATTATTTCGAGCTGGGCTTTGGCCGTGGCCTGACGCTCACCGTGCTGGCCGCCACCAATTCGAATGGGCGCTTCTACGGCAACGACTTCAATCCGGCCCATGTCGCCGGCGCGCGCGCGCTGGCCGCAACGGCCCAGCTGGATAACCTGACCCTGCTGGAAAACAGCTTCGAGGAACTGGCGCAGGGCCGCGTGGACGGGCTGCCGCAGTTCGACTTCATCACCCTGCATGGCATCTACACCTGGGTCAGCCGCGAGAACCGCCAGCATATCGTCGACTTCATCGCGCGCTATCTGAAACCGGGTGGCATCGTCTCGCTCAGCTATAACGCCATGCCAGGCTGGAGCTGCGCCCTGCCCCTGCAACGCCTGCTGCTGGAGTTTGCCGCCCACTTCCCGGGCCGCAGCGAGATGCAAATGCAGGCCGGCATCGCCTACGTGCAGCAGTTGCAGAACCTGCAGGCCGGCTATATCACGGCCAATCCCGCGCTGGCGCCGCGCCTCGAGAAGCTCATTGAAAGCGATCCGCACTACAGCGTGCACGAGTACCTGAACCAGAACTGGGAACCGCTGTACCACGCCGACGTGATGCGCGACGTGGCGCGCGCCAAGCTCGATTTCGCCGGCTCGTCCGACCTGCATTTCACCTTCCCGGCGCTGTACCTGAATGCCGAACAGCAGGCCACCATCGACCTGCTGCCCGACGCGGCGATGCGCGAAACGATGAAGGACTATTTTTTCAACACCAGCTTCCGCAAGGACGTGCTGGTGCGCGGCGCACGGCGCATGGGCGCGGTGCGCCAGGCCGAATGCCTAGCCGGCGTCCACCTGGCCATGCTGGTGCCACGCGAGCAGATGGTCTTTTCCTTCCAGACCAAGGCCGGCACCGTGACGGGCAACGAGCAAGTCTACGGCGCCGTCTGCGACGCGCTGGCGCGGCGTCCGCATAATCTGGCGGAACTGGCCGCGCTTGACACCCTGCACGGCCAAAGCCTGCACAGCCTGGCGGAAGTGACGGCCATGCTGGTCACGGGCAGCCAGGTGGTCATGTATTTCAGGGGCGACGCGCAGGCTGACAGTGGCGGCATCACGGCGCACCGCCTGAACCAGGGCATCGCCGCGCAGATCCGCTACGGCGACGACTACCGCCCCCTGTGCTCGCCCCTGACGGGCAGCGGCATCGACACGGAATTTCTCGACCGGCTGCTGTTTTCCGTGCTGACCCAGGACCGCGAACCGCCGGAACTGGCCCGCCTGCAGGCGCAGGCCGCCAGTGCCATGGCGCGCTGCGGGCGCAGGCTGCTCAAGGATGGTGTCGCATGCGCCGACGAACAGGAACACCAGTTGCTGCTCAATGCGGCCATCGATGAATTCCTGCGCGACAAACTGCCCGTGCTCAAGCAGCTGCGCATGCTGTAGCCGGCAACGCCGGCAAGCTGGCCGGGCAGCGCTTCCCGGCCAGCCTCGAAACCACGGCGCCAGCGCCGCCCTATCACAAAAACGCGTAACAGGGTACAATCCGTCCTTACTTTTTTATTTCGGCCTCGTCGGCCCACGCGATGTCGTCAACTCCCTCTCCTTCGGCCGTCAAGGCCTATTTGCTCGATTTGCAAAGCCGTATCGTGCAGGCCCTCGAAGCGCAGGACGGCAAGCCCTTCCTGACCGATGCCTGGCAGCGCCCCGAGGGCGGCGGCGGCATTTCGCGCCTGATCGAGGAAGGCAATGTGTTCGAGCGGGGCGGCGTGAATTTTTCGCACGTCACCGGCGCGTCACTGCCGCCATCGGCAGCGGCCGCGCGCCCTGAACTGGGCGGCAAGGCATGGGAAGCGATGGGCGTGTCGCTGGTGCTGCATCCGCGCAATCCGTACGCGCCCACGGTGCACATGAATGTACGCTTCTTCAGCACCGTGAATGCCGATGGCGCCCCCGTATGGTGGTTCGGCGGCGGCATGGACCTGACGCCGTATTATGGCGACGGGGGCGACGTGAAGCACTTCCACCAGGTGTGCCATGATGCGCTGGCGCCGTTTGGCGCGGAACTGCATCCGAAGTTCAAGCAGTGGTGCGACGATTATTTCTACCTGAAGCACCGGCGCGAAGCGCGTGGCGCGGGTGGCATTTTCTTCGACGACTTCAATGCCCTGGGCTTTGACGACAGTTTCGCCATGCTGCGCAGCGCCGGCGATGCCTTCATCGACGCCTATGTGCCGATCGTGGCGCGCCGCAAGGATACGCCGTACGGCGAACGCGAACGCGATTTCCAGTGCTACCGGCGCGGACGCTATGTCGAGTTCAACCTGGTGTTCGACCGTGGCACCCTGTTCGGCCTGCAGTCGGGTGGCCGCACCGAGGCGATCCTGATGTCGATGCCGCCCGTGGTCAAGTGGCGCTACGATTGGCACCCGGAAGCGGGCAGTCCCGAAGCGGCGCTGTATACTGACTTCCTCGTGCATCGCGACTGGCTGCAGGCGTGACGGAAGCTGGCACGGCGGGCAGTACGGCATGCGTGGCGCTGCTCGGCGGCAGCTACGATCCGGTGCACATGGGGCATGTCGCGCTGGGCACGCATTTTTCCAGCCTGCTGCACGCCGATGAACTGCGCGTGATTCCGGCCGCGCGCCCTGGCAAAAGAGCAAGCTGGGCGCCAGCGGCCAGCAGCGCGCCGAGATGGCCGGCCTGGCCTTTGCCGGCCTGCCCTTGCCGGTGGTAATCGACCGCCAGGAAATCGAGCGCAGCGAACATGGCCAGGCCAGCTACACCATCGATACCTTGCGCCAGGTACGCGCCGAGCTGGGTGCGCGCGCTTCCATCGTTTTCCTGATGGGCGCCGACCAGCTGCAGCGGCTCGCGACATGGCGCGAATGGCAGCAATTATTTGAATACGCGCATATCTGCGTCGCGGCCCGCCCCGGCTTCGCGCTGAATGACACAGCAGTGCCGCAAGTGGTCGCCGACGAGTTTTCGCGCCGCCTGGGGACACTGGACAGCATCCGCAACACGCCGCACGGTCTGACTTATCTGGCACAGGACTTCGCGGTGGATATCTCCGCCACCGAAATACGTGCGGCATTACAACGGGGGAATCGGGCAAACTCGCTTGTTTCCCCGCTAGTGCTAGACTATATTGAACAACATAATTTATACAAAAGCTAAATGGACATCAAAAAACTGCAAACCCTCGTCGTTGACGCCCTTGAAGACGTCAAAGGCCAAGACATCGCTGTCTTCGAAACGAGCCACCTGACCAGCCTGTTCGACCGCATCGCGATCGTCTCCGGTACCTCGAACCGCCAAACCAAGGCGTTGGCCGCCTCGGTGCGCAACAAGGTCAAGGACGCCGGCGGCGACATCATCGGCATGGAAGGCGAGGACACCGGTGAATGGGTGCTGGTCGATCTGGGCGACATGATCGTCCACATCATGCAAGCGCCTATCCGCGCCTACTACCGCCTGGAAGAAATCTGGGGCGACACGCCGGTCAAGCTGGGTGCCGCCAAGCGCGCGCCGAAAAAAGCCGCCGGCGACGAGCCGAAAAAGGTCAGCGGCCATCTGGCTGCCAGCAAGGCGAACGTGGAAGCGACGCCCGTGATCGAGAAAAAGACACCGGCCAAGAAAGCCACGGCAGCCACCGCCGCCAAGAAAGCCCCGGCGAAAAAGGCCACCGCTTCCAAAGCCGTCGGCAAGACCGTGAAAGTCGCGCCAACCAAGACCGAGGCGGCTGCCGTCAAGGCCTTGAAAGCGCTGCCGGAGAAAAAAGTGCGCGCGCCACGCGCGGCCAAGCCGGCAGCCGATGCTGCACCGGCAAAAACCGTGATCAAGCGTATCAAAAAAGTCGAAGCGTAAGCCTCGATGCAGCTCATCATCGCTGCGGTCGGCCATAAAATGCCGGCCTGGATAGAGACGGGCTTCGCGGAATACGCGAAGCGCATGCCGCCGGAATTGCGCATCGTGCTGAAAGAAATCAAGCCGGTGGAGCGTTCCGGCAGCAAGACCGCCGCCACGGCGATGGCGCTGGAACGCGAACGCATCGAAGCCGTCCTGCCCAAGGGCGTGCGCATCATCGCCCTCGACGAACGCGGCAAGGACCTGACCAGCGTCGGCCTGTCGCAGCAGTTGATGGCATGGCAGCAGGATGGCCGCGACACCGCCTTTTTGATCGGCGGCGCCGACGGCCTCGATCCGCAACTCAAGGCACGTGCCGAAGGCATGCTGCGCATCTCCAGCATGACCCTGCCGCACGGCGTGGTGCGCGTGATCCTCGCCGAGCAGCTGTACCGCGCCTGGTCGATCACGCAAAACCACCCCTATCACCGCGTCTGAACTCCCCCATGAAAACGGCTGATCACAAGATCTACCTCGCCTCCAAAAGCCCGCGCCGGCGTGAACTGCTGCGCCAGATCGGCGTCGATTTCGAATTGCTGCTGCTGCGCAGCGACGGCCCGCGCGGCGCCGACGTCACCGAGGAAGTCCTGCCCGGCGAATCGGCGCTCGACTATGTCGCCCGCGTATCGAATGAAAAAGCCGCCTTTGCGTGGGACCTGGTTCGCCGCCGCCACCTGACCCCGCGCCCCGTGCTGGCGGCCGATACCACCGTCACCATTGACGGCGTCATCCTCGGCAAGCCAGCCGACCGCGCGGAAGCGGTGGCCATGCTGCAGCAGCTGTCGGGCCGCACGCACGAGGTGCTCACCTCGATCGCCGTGCACTACAAGGATTTCGCCGAACAGCGCACGCAGGTGTCGCAAGTGCGCTTCGGCGTGCTGTCGCCGGCCTCGATCGCCGCGTATTGCGCCACGCCTGAACCGTACGACAAGGCCGGCGCCTACGGCATCCAGGGCAGCGCCGCGTTGTTCGTCGAGCACATCGAAGGCAGCCATTCCGGCATCATGGGCCTGCCCCTGTACGAAACCGCACAGTTGCTGCGACTGGCAGGTTTGCCCCTGCCCTGATCCCGGGTATGATGTCATTCGTTGCCTCCACTCCCGCGCCTCCATGAACGAAGACATCCTGATCAATATCACGCCGCAAGAAACGCGCGTCGCCCTCATCCTGCAGGGCGCCGTGCAGGAATTGCACATCGAGCGCACGCTCACGCGCGGCCTGGCCGGCAATGTGTATTCCGGCAAAGTGGTGCGGGTGTTGCCGGGCATGCAGTCGGCCTTCATCGACATCGGCCTGGAACGCGCCGCCTTTTTGCACGTGGCCGACATCTGGGAAGCGCGCGGCCACGATGGTCAGAACGCCACGCCGGCGCCCATCGAAAAAATCCTCTTTGACGGCCAGGTGCTGACGGTGCAGGTGATCAAGGACCCGATCGGCACCAAGGGTGCGCGCCTGTCGACGCAGATTTCCATCGCCGGGCGCATGCTGGTGTACCTGCCGCAGGACAAGCACATCGGCATCTCGCAAAAAATCGAAAAGGAAGCGGAGCGCGAGCAATTGCGCGTGCGCCTGCAAAGCCTGCTGCCGCCCGATGAAAAGGGTGGCTACATCGTGCGCACCATGGCCGAGGACGCGTCCGACGCGGACCTGAAGGCGGACGTCGACTACCTGAGAAAAACCTGGAGCACGATCACGCACGGCGCGCGCACGCGTCCCGCCACCAGCCTGCTGCACCAGGACTTGAGCCTGGCGCAGCGCGTGCTGCGCGATTTCGTCGGCGATGAAACGGCCACCATCCAGGTCGATTCGCGCGAAAATTACGTGAAATTGCGCGAATTCGCGGAAATCTACACCCCCAGCGAACTGACGCGCTTGCAGCACTACACGGGCGAGCGCCCGCTGTTCGACCTGTACGGCGTGGAAGAGGAAATTCTGCGCGCGCTGGGCCGCCGTGTCGACCTGAAATCGGGCGGCTACCTGATCGTCGACCAGACGGAAGCGATGACCACCATCGACGTCAACACGGGCGGCTTCGTCGGCGGGCGCAATTTCGCCGACACCATCTTCAAGACCAACCTGGAAGCGGCGCACGCCATCGCCCGCCAGCTGCGCCTGCGCAACCTGGGCGGCATCATCATCCTCGACTTCATCGACATGGACAATGCCGAGCACCGCAACGCCGTGCTGGCCGAACTCAAACGCACCTTGTCGCGCGACCGCACCAAAGTCTCGGTGAGCAACTTCTCGCCGCTGGGCCTGGTGGAAATGACACGCAAGCGCACGCGCGAATCGCTGGCGCACATCCTGTGCGAACCGTGCCCCGCCTGCGCCGGCAAGGGCCAGGTAAAAACCTCGCGCACCATCTGCTATGAAATCCTGCGCGAACTGCTGCGCGAAGCCAAGCAGTTCAACCCGCGCGAATTCCGCATCCTCGCCTCGCAGGAAGTCGTGGATCTGTTCCTGGAAGAAGAATCGCAGCACCTGGCCATGCTCGGTGATTTCATCGGCAAGAAAATTTCGCTGCAGGTGGAGAACGCTTACCACCAGGAGCAGTACGACGTTATTTTGATGTAGCCATGCCTGGCGACACCGCCTTCTGGCGCGACCCGGCGCTTCCCCACGTGGAGAGCCGGCGTGCCTGCCACAGCCGCGCTTGCTACAAGCCGCACAGCCATCCCACGTTTTCCATCGGCGCCGTCGACGCGGGCGGCAGCATCTTCACGGGCAGCCATGGCCGCCAGAACGCGCTCAGCACTGGCAGCCTGGTGCTGGTGCCGGCCGGCTGCGTGCACGCCTGCAATCCCCTGCCCGGCGCCCTCTGGAGCTACCAGATGCTGCATCTGGATGCGGCATGGCTGCACAGCGCGGTACCGCAACTGGACACGGATAGCGCGCAGGTGCTGCACCACCCCGCCCTCTACGCCCAGTTCTGTGCCATGAATGCGCTGCTGTTTTCCTCCGCTTGCGTGGCGGACAAGCAGGCCGCGCTGCTGTACTTGCTGCATGCCTGTGCCGGCGCCAGCGGGGCGCGCGCCCTGCCTGCCGTCACCGCCCGGATACCCGCACAGCTGCGCCCGGCCATCGCTGCCCTGCAAAAGCAGCCGCTGGCCAGCCTGGCATACCTGGCGCAAGTGGCCGGCATGAGCCGCTACCAGCTGATCCGCGCCTTCCGCGCCGCCACCGGCATGACGCCGCATGCCTACCAGCTGAACCTGGGCGTGAACCGCGCGCGCGATGGCTTGCAGGCAGGCACGGCACTGGCCGACATCGCCTGCGAACTGGGCTTTGCCGACCAGAGCCATTTGCAGCGCGTCTTCAAGGCGCATGCGGCCATCACGCCGGGGCGCTACCGCGCCTAGCCACCAACTCCTGGCGCCTGCAATTTTCTTCAATACACGCGGCCACCGGCCTTGCATACTCGCGCATCGCCATTGCCGGAGCCGCGCTTCATGCAGGATTTTTTCTTTATCGCCGCCGCCCATTTTCTCGCCCTACTGTCGCCGGGCCCCGACTTTTTCCTCGTTGCCCGCAGCGCGCTGGCGCACGGCTGGCGCGGCGCGGTGGGCGCCTGCCTCGGCATCACCGTGGCCAATGGCGTGTTCATCGTGGCGGCGTTTGGCGGACTGTCGGTGCTGGAGGCAGGAAGCAAGGCATTTATGACGGTGCAGCTGGCTGGCTGCGTCTATCTGCTATACCTGGGCTGGCTGTTCCTGCGCCATGCGGGCAAGAGCAGTCTCGGGGCGATGCCGGCCACCGGACAAGCACACTGGCGCGGCGGCTTGCTGATGGGCTTTGCCTCCGCCATCCTGAATCCGAAGAATGCCCTGTTCTATGTCAGTCTGGCATCGGTGGTCGCCAGCCGGCACACCAGTAGCGGCTGGGTGGTGCTGTATGGCGTGTGGATGGTGTGCGCCGTGCTGGCGTGGGATATGGCGGTGGCGCTGGCGATAGGCAACGCCATGCTGCGGCAACGATTTGCGCGCGCCCTGCCGGCACTGGAACGGCTGTCCGGCATCATGCTGATACTGCTGGCGGCGGCGCTGCTGGCGCATTTGGCCAGCGGCACCGCATGAGGTGAACAATCAGGCCGGCAGCGGATCCAGGTAAAACACGGCGTACACCTTCAAAGGCGACGTCTCGGTGGCTTTTTCCGAACGCACGACGGCGCAATCGTCAGCGGCCAGGCTGCGCCAGTTCTGGATGCCGGCCTTGGCGAACATGGCGTGCGCCGGCGCATTGGCGGCCAGGTCCAGCACCAGGCAGGCGTTGCGCGGACCGGCGCCGTAATTGACGGCACGGATCTCGATGCCAAACGTCGTCATCCACGGTTCCCACAGGCCCTTTTCCTTGCCGGCCGCCATGCGCTCGAGCATTTCGCCAAAGCTAAGTCCCTTCTTGACGGTGCTGCGCAGGGCCTCCAGCGATGGCGCCAGGCGGGGATCGGGCTGCTTGTTGCCGGCGCGGATCTCGGCGATGGCCTTCAATTCCTTGATGATGGCCGCGTCGCGTTCCGTGTAATCGCGCATGCGCGCATAAAACTCGGCGTCCAGGAAAGGATTGACGGTCAGCTTGGCGACGCCCTCTTCGCGGCGTTTCGGGGAAGGCGTGTTGGTTTTGGTCATGGCGGTAGAGGGCAAGAGAAACGATGAGGGGCGCCAGTTTAACACCATGCGGCCCCTGCGGCGGCGCGGCGGGTGCTTTAATGTTGCGCCTGGCGGGTGCCGGCGGGCGGGGCCGCGGCGCCGGGCGCTCCCGGTGCCCGGAAAAACCGTCGCGGCCCGAAGAGGAAGACAGCGCCCGCATACAGTCCGGCCAGGGGGAAGCGCACGTCCTTGAGCAGCTGGTGAAAAATGGCGATCGAGCGCGCGCGGGTGACGGGAATCTCGGCGCGCCACTGGCACAGCACGTCATGCACGAGGCTGGCGTGATACGTGGCTGGCAAGCCCAGGTGCTGCGCGCCATCGGGCGTGCCCACGTAAAACAGGCCAAGCACGCTGATACACGGCGAACAGCCATCCCAGGCGTAGCCGGCGCGGATGCGGATCGCCGATTCGCGGATGGTGACCCACTCGTTTTCAAACTCTATGCCGTCGAGCAAGGGCGAACAATAGCCATAGTCGCTGCCCAGCGCATAGCGCCAGGCGTTGCCGGGCATGCCGAAGTTCTTGGGCATCAGCGGCCTCCCTGCCGGGCTTGCTTTGCTGTCGATTGCATGGCGTTGTCTTGATAATTATCAATATCAAGATTTAAACATACTCAGGCGAAAGAAGGGCAAAAGGTGTCAGGCGCGCGGCGCGGCCGTCGATTCGCGCACCACCAGTTCCGGCTTCAGGCGCACGTCCAGCACGGACGACTCGGGCGATTCGATGGTTTGCAGGATCAATCGCGCCGCTTCCGTGCCGATGCCATGGTGGCGGATGCGGATGGTGCTCAGGGGCGGGCGGATCATGTCCATGTAGGGCATATCGTTATGCCCGACGACGGAAATATCTTCAGGGCAACTCAAACCCAGTTCACGGATGGCGTCGTAACAGCCGATGGCCACCAGGTCACTGCCCGTCACGACGGCCGTCGTTTGCGGCGACTGGCGCAGCAGCTCCAGCAGGGCCGCCTTGCCGCACTCGCGCGAATAGCCGCTGCTTTCAAAAACAAAGGCTTGCGATGGATCAAGTTCGCTGGCCTGGATGGCGGCCAGGAAGCCCAGCCGGCGCACATGGCCCGTGGACAGGTTTTCCGGGCCGGCGATATGCGCGATATGCCGGTGGCCCAGCGCCAGCAAGTGCTCCACGGCCAGGCGCATGCCCACCACGTCATCGCTGACGACGCACGAGGCCACGCCCGTCTCGTCGCTGCGGTTGACGGTGACGACGGGCACGTTCTGGTCGATGCACATCTTGATGACGGGATCGTGGCGCCGCGCCGTGGCCAGGATCAGGCCGTCGACCTGCTGCCCCAGCAGGCGGTTGATGACAAACAGCTGCTCTTCCTCGTCGGCGCCAACGTTGGCGACGATGGCCAGGTAGCCGTGTTTGCGCAAGCCTTCCTCGATGCCCAGCAGGATCGGGGGAAAGACGGCGTTGGTGATGTCGGGCAAGACCACGCCGATGATGCGCGACTTGCGCGTGACCAGGGTGGAGGCGGCGCGGTTGGGCCGGTAGCCGAGCCGGCCCGCCTCGGCCAGCACCCGCGCGGCGACCTCGGCGCTGACCATTTGCCGCGTTTGCGGATTCATCACGCGCGACACGGTGGAAAAATGCACGCCGCTGGCCCGGGCAACGTCGCTTAAGGTGGGGTTCTTGTTTGTCATGGGCTTCCCGGATCGCAATACCGTGATTTTATCGCAAAAAATGTCACTGCCGTCAAAAACCGAGCAAACGCTTGCATTGAAATATTGCCGCTACTCAAAGCGGTTTTGGTCTGCTTAAGCACAATCCAGCCTTGACAGCGTGCAAACGCTTGCATACCATGGCTCGGACTTACCACTCGGGCCTGATTGCCCTTCCCAGAATTCTTATGTCTACTTCCCACAGCAAGCACGCCGAACCGAACGGCGAAACCTTCAACCTGAAAGAAGCCGCCCTCGCCTATCACGCGGAACCCCGCGCAGGCAAGATTTCCGTCACGCCAACAAAACCGCTGGGCGACGCCCGCGCCCTGACCCTGGCGTACTCGCCGGGCGTGGCCTTTGCCTGCGAAGCGATCGTCGAAGATCCGCGCACGGCCGGCACCTACACCTCGCGCAGCAACCTGGTGGCCGTGATCACCAACGGCACGGCCGTGCTGGGCCTGGGCGATATCGGCCCGCTGGCCAGCAAACCCGTGATGGAAGGCAAGGCTTGCCTGTTCAAGCAATTCGCCGACGTCGATGTGTTCGACATCGAACTGGCCGAAAATGATCCCGACCTGTTCATCGACACCGTGGTGCGCATGGAGCCGACCTTCGGCGGCATCAACCTGGAAGACATCAAGGCGCCAGACTGCTTCTACATCGAGCAGCAATTGCGCAAGCGCATGAACATTCCCGTCTTCCACGACGATCAGCACGGCACGGCCATCATCGTCGCGGCCGGCATCCTGAACGGCCTGGAACTGGTGGGCAAGGATATCGGCAACGTCAAGGTGGCCGTCTCGGGCGCCGGCGCGGCCTCGATCGCCTGCCTGGACCTGCTGGTCTCGCTGGGCCTGAACAAATCGCTGCTGAAAGTGTGCGACAGCCAGGGCGTGATCTACCCGGGCCGCGATGCCAGCATGGAAGAGAACAAGGCGCGCTACGCGAATGACACCAGCGACCGCGACCTGGCCGACGCCATGGTTGGCGCCGACATCTTCATCGGCGTGTCGAAAGGCGGCGTGGTGAGCGCGCAGATGGTCGAATCGATGGCCGCCAAGCCGCTGATCTTCGCGTTGGCCAATCCGCACCCGGAAATCGCCCCGGAGAAAGTGCATGCCGTGCGTGACGACGCCATCGTGGCTACCGGCCGCTCGGACTACCCGAACCAGATCAATAACGTGCTGTGCTTCCCGTACATTTTCCGCGGCGCACTGGACGTGGGCGCCACCACCATCAATGAAGAGATGAAACTGGCGTGCGTGCGCGCCATCGCCGCCCTGGCGAAAGAACCGCTGCCAGGTCACGAGAGCAGCGCCCTGACGCCGCTGCAGCTGATTCCTTCGCCGTTCGACGAGCGCCTGCGCAGCTGGGTTGCGCCTGCCGTATCGCAAGCGGCGATCGCCACCGGCGTGGCCACGCGCGTGCCGGCCACCGCCTGAGACGCATGACAGGTCTTGCGGCCTTGGCAAAATAACAGCAAGTTACCATTGCTTACAAAAAAACCATGGCTGAAAACCATGGTTTTTTACATTCTTCCCCTTGAGACCGTCCATATAGTTATCGAAGAGTCAATTTCGCACAGCCGTTTTTGCAGCCTCCTTCGATTACAATGACGCCTACTTTATGTTGCTACAGTTGCCACAATGGCGACACGTGCGTTACCAAGGATATTCATGCTCGGCCTGACCTCTGTTTGTGTTTTTCTCTTTTCGGCATTGGCGCTGGCTGTCAATAGCGGATATTCGCTAGGCGCGCTGGTTCTCCTGCTGGCCAGCAGCTGGCTGCTGTGGAAACGCCCCCGCCTGAATCTGCAACGCCGGGACTATCTGATGCTTGCTAGCCTGCTGCTGTACTTCGGCATCTTTACCGCCAATATGCTGTATCACCGTGATCCGGCACGCGAACTCGACATGCCATTGCGGGCACTGCTGGCCGTGCCCGTGCTGTTGTTGCTGCTCGCCTATCCGCCGCGGCCGGCGGCCTGGTGGGGCGGTGTCGCCATTGGCGCCATTAGCGGTGCCGCACTGGCGTTTTGGCAATTCATCGTGCTGGACGTGGAACGTCCCCAGGCGGCAACCAGCAACGCCATCCACTACGGCAATGTAAGCATGTTGCTGGGCATGCTATCGCTGGGCGGCCTGGTCTGGGCCCGCGAACAACGCCACCGCGCGGCATGGTCAACACTCTTGCTGGCCGGCGGCCTGGCCGGCATTCTCGGCTCTGTCATCAGCGGCAGCCGCAGCGGCTGGCTGGCCTTGCCCGTTTGCGCTGGCATCATCGCCCTGCATTACGCCAAAAGAGATGGCAAACGCTATATTGCCATTACTGCCATCGCGATCATCGCTCTGGGTGCGGTTACTTATTCCATGCCTGATTCCCAGATACGCAAGCGCATACATGCCGCTGTCGAGGAGACGCAGAATTTTGAACATGGCGCCGATCTCAAATGGTCGTCGGTCGGACAACGCCTGGAAATGTGGCGCACGGCCTTGCTGATATCCCGTGACAATTTGGCGGTAGGCATAGGCCGTACCGGTTATATGGAAGCGAAGCGCATCCTGGCGACTGAAGGCAAGATGAATAAGACAGTCGGCGAATATACCAATGCCCATAACGACTATATTGACACGCTCGTCAAGCGTGGCGTCATCGGCCTGCTGGCACTGCTGGCGCTCTTCCTCATCCCCTTGTCCCTGTTTGGCCGCGCCCTGCGCCACAGTGCTCCTGCAACCCAGCCATATGCACTGGCAGGCGTTGTACTGTGCGCCTGCTATATGATTTTTGGCCTGACGACAACCTCACTAACCCTGAATATCGGCATCATCATGCTGGTCTTCCCGATGGTGATATTGTGGAGCCTGTTGCGCCAGCAAGAGCGCACCGCTTGAGCTCGTTTTTCGCCTGACCGTTTTTGCTGTCCCCTGCAAGGAACCATACCGATGCTCACGCCCGACCTGAAGCGCCTTACCGCGCTGCATGCGCCCTATAAAAAACACCTGGCCCTGGCCCTGCTGGCGATGGTCGTCACGGCAGGTACCGAGCCCTTGCTGCCGTATGCGCTCAAGCTGCTGCTCGACAATGGCTTCGGCGGCAAGGTCGAGTTTTCCTACTGGCTGGTGCCACTGATCGTCATTGGCATCTTTTTCGTTCGCGGCGTGTCCACCTTTGCCAGTAGCTACCTGATGAGCTATGTCTCCACGCGCATTCTCAACGAGTTGCGGCGCAGGATGTTTGCCAGCATGCTCAACTTGCCCATCGACTTCTACAACACGCACACGGTCGGCAAAGTCATCAACTCCATAATGTTCGAGGTGCAGCAGATCATCGAGATGGTAACCAAGGTATTTACTTCCATCGTGCGTTCATCGCTGACCGTGCTGGGCCTGCTGGCATGGCTGTTGTACCTGAATTGGGCACTGACCCTGGTCACCCTGGTGCTGCTGCCCGTGCTGACCATCGTCGTGCGCACCACGGGCAAGCGCCTGAAAAAGCTCAACCGCGACTCGCTGGCCGTCAATGCCGAACTGACCCAGGTCATCGAGGAAACCACGCGCGCCCAGCAAGTGATCAAGATCTTCGGCGGCCAGGACTACGAGAAATCGCGCTTTGAAGAGCGCGCCGAACAATTGCGCCGCTACAGCATGCGCATGACCACGACCTTTTCCGCCACCGTGCCCATCACCCAGGTCATCACGGCCGCCGCCGTGGCCCTGGTCATCGTGATGGCCCTGTTCCAGTCGGAGCAGGGACAGATCACGGTGGGGGGGTTTGTTTCCTTCATCACGGCCATGCTGATGCTGCTGACGCCTTTGAAGCAGCTGGCTGAAGTCAACGGCCCCTTGCAGCGCGGCATGGCCGCCGCGGAAGAAGTCTTCCTGCTGATCGACAAGACGCCTGAGCGTACGGGCGGCAAGCCACTGGCTGGCCGCTGCAGCGGGCGCATTGAATTCAACGACGTCAGCTTTGCCTATCCAGGCCATGCGGAACGGGCCTTGCAGCACATCAACCTGCGCATCGAGCCAGGACAGACGGTGGCCTTTGTCGGCATGTCCGGCGGCGGCAAATCGACCCTGGTCAGCCTGCTGCCCGGCTTTTACTCGGCCAGCAGTGGCGCAATCTTGCTCGATGGCCAGAATATCGATGACATCGCCTTGACCAGCCTGCGCAGCCAGATTGCCATGGTCAGCCAGAACGTGGTGCTGTTCGATGACAGCCTGGCCGCCAATATCGCGTACGGCGATGCGGCACCGGACCGGCAACGCATCGAAGCGGCTGCGGCGGCCGCCTTCCTGTCGGACGTGATCGATGGTTTGCCGGACGGCCTGGAAACGCGTCTGGGCGACAATGGTTCGCGCCTGTCCGGCGGCCAGCGCCAGCGCGTGGCCATCGCCCGCGCCATTTACAAGGATGCACCCATCCTGATCCTCGATGAAGCCACCTCGGCGCTGGATACGGAAGCGGAACGGGCCGTGCAAGCGGCGCTGGAACACCTGATGCTGGGCAGAACAACCTTAGTTATTGCTCATCGATTATCAACGATTGAACGCGCAGACCGTATCGTGGTATTGTCGCATGGGAAAATAATGGAAACCGGCAGTCACCAGCAATTGTTGGATGCCAACGGCGCATACGCCAATCTGCATCGCCTGCAATTTTCCCAGCAAGTGGTTTGATACCATCGAATAAATACCTGAAATCGCACTGATACATGACGCCCTTGATTCCCGCCGAACTTCTTCAAAAGTCGGACAAAATTCTCTTCATCGCCCACCTGGCGCTGGGAGACTTCACCTATCTGCAAAATGGCTTTCGCGCCTTTGCCGCAGCCTATCCGCACATCAAGATCCACCTGTGGGTCGATGAAGTGCGGCGCACTTCCGATGCCAAGCAATGGGAGAGCCTGCGCACCTACTCGCTGTACGACTGGGTCGAACAATCCGGCTTCTTCACCAAGGTTTACCGCAAGACTTACAGCCCCGCCCTCTACGAAGAATCGCTGCGCGAAGCGCAGGCGGAGCACTACCCGATAGTCGTCTCGCTGGCGCATATCCGCCCGCAGCTCTACGCGGACCTGGCACGCATGATCAGCACGGATGGGCTGGTGATCGGCACGCGCAAGCCGTTCAGCCCGCTGCGCCTCTGGCATTATCTGGCCTACCGCAAGATCGACGCCGTGCTGTCCTCCTATGCGGGCCAGGATGCGGGCGAACACCATATCAGCAGCGTGTACGCGGACTGGTTTCATCAGCTGACGGGACTCGATATTCCCATGGCGGAACGCTATCCCTTCGTGCACATCCCTGACACCGCCTTACAGCAGGCTCAGGCCCAGTTGGCCACCTGGGGCTTCGCGCCGCGCCAGGGTCCGCTTGTACTCCTGAACCCGTTTGCCAAGTCGCACAAGCGCGGCTGGCCGCTGGAACGCATCGCCGAGCTGATCGCGCGCATGCAAGCGATGCCGAAATGGAAAGATGCCTGCTTCCTGATCAATGCCATGCCGCAGGAACTGGCCAAGGTGGATGCCGTCGTGCAGGCGCATGGCTTGCCGCGCACGCAGGCCTTCAGCGCTGTCGACAACTTTTTCCAGCTGCCCGCCATGCTGGCGCAATGCGACCTGATCATTTCAGTGGAGACGTCGATCATGCATCTGGCGAACGCCGTGCATGTGCCGGTGGTAGCGCTGATGCGCAAGAAGAATCCGGAATGGGCGCCCTTCGACAGCGCCAACAGCACCGTCATCACGGTGGCGCGGCGCAGCGACTGGGTCAAGGCGATTTCAGTCGAACAGGTCTTGAAGGCGATCGCCTAGACAAGGCAACAAGGGCTAGCTGGTGGCCAGCATGCTGATGCGCACCAGGTCGGCCACATTATCCACACCCAGCTTGTCCATCAGGCGCGCCTTGTGCACTTCCACGGTCCGCACGGAAATGCCCAGCGCAGGGCCGATATCGCGGTTGTGCTGGCCCATCACCACCAGCTGCATCACCTCCCGTTCGCGCGGCGTCAACGCCTGCAGCAAGGCTTGCCCTTCCACCTGGCGCAGCAACTGGCCACGCGCGTGCGCCTCGCGCGAAAATGCCTCGTCGATGGCCGCCAGCAGCTTGTCATGGTCGAAGGGCTTTTCCAGGAAGTCGCTGGCCTGCGCCTTGAATGCCTGGCGTGCCAGCGCCACGTCGCCATGGCCCGTGATGATAATAACGGGCAACAGACACCCGAGTTCCAGCAAGCGGCGCTGCAGGCTCAAGCCATCCATGCCCGACATGCGGATATCGATCAGCAGACAGCCGCCCCACTCGCGCCGCCAGCTGTGCAGGAAATCCTCGCCGCAGGAAAACAGGGCCGTGCGGTAACCGCGCACGCCCAGGAGCAAACCCAGCGCATCGCGCACGGCAGGGTCGTCGTCCACGATAAACACCGTCAAATTACTTGTCACCATACTCTCCTGTCGCGCCGCCACTGGCGCGCGCCAGGGGCAGGACAAAACGAAAAATGCCATGCTTGCCCACCTCGGCCCACAGCTGGCCGCCATGCGCCTCGACGATAGCGCGGCTGAGCACCAGGCCCAGCCCCAGTCCGCTGGCCTTGGACGAAACAAACGGTTCGAACAGGCGCGCCGCCAGGCTGTTCGAGATGCCTGGCCCGCTGTCTTCCACGGACAGGCGCAGGCGCCCGCCCTCGAGACGCTCGGCCGACACCGTGATGCTGCGCTGGCCACGCGGCTGGCCCAGCACGGCATCCTGCGCATTGGCCAGCAGGTTGCGAAGCACCAATTCTATTTGCAGACGGTCGGCGTTGACGGCCAGCGGCGACGGCGGCGCCAGCACCAGCTTGATGCCATGTTCATGGAACAGCGGCGTAAACTGGCGCGCCATGCCGGCGATCAGGGCGCTCGCCTCCACCGCCTCAAGCTGCATCGCGCCCGTGCGGAAGAAATCGCGCAAGCGCCGCACCACTTCCGCCGCGCGCCCCGACTCGACGATCATGTGGCCAACGGCGCTTTGCAGCAAGGCGCCGCTCTCGCCCCGCTCCAGCAGGTACTCGCAAGCCTTGCCGTACGTCGACAGGGCCGTCAGCGGCTGGTTCAGCTCATGCGCCAGGGCGGCGGCCATCTCGCCGGCCGCCGCCAGGCGCATCGTGTATTTCAGTTCGTCTGCCACCTGGCGCATTTCATCGACGACGATGCCGATAAAAAAGCCCACCAGCGCCAGCACGGCATCGAGCATCTGCAATTCATAAAACTGGATATTCACCGCATGCGACCATTTCACCAGGGTGATGATGCACAGCTGCAGCACGAACACGGCCAGCACGGCCCCATGCAAGCCCTGGCGCGACGCGGCCCAGATCACCGGCAGAAACAGAAAGTAGAAATGCTTGTATTCGGAGCGGACAATGGAACCAAAGACGCTCCACAGCACAAAACTGGCCAGCGCCAGGTAGGCCAGGGTTTCCCAGCGCCAGACGGCACAGCGCAGGCGCTCGCGCCCACGCGCGCTGACGAGTACCCAGATCAGCGGCATCGACACGACGATGCCCACCGTGTCGCCTATGCCGAAACGCAGCACCGCCGTGACCCATTCGCCGGCCGGGATGCGTCCCGTCAGCGACAGCAGCGAGATGTAGCCGAGCGCATTGAGCATCGTGCCAAGCAGCACGATGGCCACCCAGCTGCTCAGGCGGCGCCGGTTGTCGAAGATGTCGCTGCTGCTGAAACCACGGCGCAAGGCCGCGCCAATGCCGCCATAACCGAGCACCAGCCAGGCCGAGCAGAGCAAGGTCAGGGGCAAGCCCGCCGGCATGCCGCGCACCAGTACCTCGCCGGCCAGCAGGGCGATAAACCACGGCAACGCCGCCTTGCGGCCATGGATCAGCCAAAATACCAGTCCCAGCGCCGGGTCGGGATTCCAGGGCGTAATATTTAGCCCGTACATCGGATCGATATACGTGGCCCAGTCGAACAGCAGATACAGGCCGACGAAGGCGGGATACTGCAGATAGGAGGAAACGGATGCGCGCATGGACGGTATGTTCGGACTGTCCCGCATTATGCATCGCAGGCGCGCGCCACGCCATGGGGTATTGCGTTATAGGCACATTCGATAACTTTCCTGCAACACCCGCACGCCATCCGGCTGCTAGCCTCCGCCGGCCAATGGCAGGCGCACTTCCACCAGCAAGCCGACGCCGCCATTGCCCCGATGCAACTGAATCGAGCCGCCATGCTGGCGCACCACCGAGGCCACGATGGACAAGCCCAGGCCGCTGCCCGGCTGCCCTTGCTGCGGCGCGCGGAAGAAGCGGTCGAAGACGCGCTCATACAGCTCTGGCGCGATGCCCGGCCCCTGGTCCGCCACGTGCAGCACGGCCTGCTTGCGCTCAGCGTGCAGCGACACCGTCACGCTGCTGCCGCGCGGACTGTACTTGATGGCGTTCTCCACCAGATTGTCGATCAGCGACACCAGGCTCTCGCGCTGGCCCGGCACGCGCAGCGACACGCTGGCCTGCAATTCCAGCTCGATATCGCCTGCCTGCGCCAGGCCGGACAGGGCGGCCAGGCGGTCCTGCAGCAATAGATCGAGCACCTGCGGCAGGCGCTCGCCCCCTTCCGCCTGCACCTCGTTGCGCGTCAACTGCAGCAACTGTCCCACCAGGCGCGCGGCACGATTGCCGCTATTTAAGATGCCATCCAGCAGCTCCTGCTGGCGCGGGTCATGCGTCTGGCCTTGCAAGGCTTCCACATTCACGCGCATCGCCGCCAGCGGCGTGCGTAGCTCATGCGTGGCATCGGCGATGAAGCTGCGCTCACGCGCGGCGCTGGTATCGACCCGCTGCAGCAGCGCATTGATATTGTCGACCAATGCCGCCAATTCGCCATGCGGCGGCTTGAACGCCAGCGGGCGCAAATCCTGCGGTCCGCGCGCGGCCACTTCCTGCGCCACCTTGCGCCAGGGACGCATGGCCAGACGGATCGACAGCCAGGCCGGCAGCAGCAGGAAGGGCAAACTGATCAGCAAAGGCAGCAAATAATAGCCGCGCGAATTGATGGTGATGAAAAACTGCCAGGCGCCGCCCGCTTCCAGCACCGTCACGCGCGTGGCGCCCTCGGTCAGGCTGCGGCTGCGCCAGGCCTGGCCCTTGACGTACACCACTTCCATCTGTTCCGGTCCGGCGCTGCGGATGCCGCTGGGCGCATCCGCCGATTTGTAGATCAGCTGGCCATCGCGCCAGACCAGGATGCGCGGCGCCAGTTCGGGCACTTCGCCATCGTCAAACTCTTCGCGCAAGGCCGCGTCAAGCAGGCCCAGGCTCTGCCGCTGGCGCGCGGGCTGATCGGCCAGGTTATCGGCCACGCTGATAATGGCGCGCAATACCCCGCGGCCCACATTGCTGTTCTCGCCCGTGCCCTCCAACAGCACATACGCCACGGCCAGGCTCCACAGCACGCTCAGCATCAGCATTTGCGCGATCATCAGGCGGCGTACCAGGGTGGGCCGGCGCAGCATGGCCCAGAAACGGCCCATCATGCGCCCGGTCCCGGCTGGGCAGGCGGCTCGCCGTGCTGGTCAATGACATAGCCGACGCCGCGCACGGTACGGATATAGCCTTCGCCTATCTTGCGGCGCAAGTTGCCCATATGTACATCCAGGGTATTGCTGGCATTGGCCAGGCCGCCGGGCAAGATATGCTCTTCCAGCACGCGGCGCGTGATGACCCGGTTGGCGCGCATCAGCAAGGTTTTCAGCAAGGCATATTCGCTTGCCGTCAGCTCCACGGCACGGCCATGCACGCTGACCCGGCGCGTGGGCACTTGCAGCAGCAAGCCGCGCAACTCGATGGTATCGCCATCAAAACCGTAGCTGCGGCGCGCCAGCGCACGCACGCGCGACAGCAGCTCGGCCAGCACGAAGGGTTTCACCAGGTAATCATCAGCGCCGCCATCGAGACCGCGCAGGCGCTGCTCCAGCGTATCGCGGGCACTGAGGATCAGTACGGGCAGGCGCGCCGCGCGCAAGCGGGCCAGCAGGTCGAGTCCGTCGCCGTCCGGCAAGCCCAGGTCCAGCAGCACCAGTTCGCAACTGTCGTGCTCGATACTGCGCGCCGCATCCTCGAGGCTGCGCACCCAGACCACTTGCAGGCCCTGGTCGCGCAAGGCAATGCGCACGCCGTTGCCCAGGTCCATATCGTCTTCTATCAGCAGTATTTTCATGAGCACTATTAAACCACTGCAAGCTGAAGAATGGGTAAAGACAGCCTCTTCATGCAATCTTAATAAAAGGCTCATTTTTCCTTCATGACATGGGCCGATACTGTCCGCAGTCAATCGAGCCACTCCGGACTCGGTTCTCCACCTGACGGAAAACGCCATGCACACACCGACCACCCTGCTGACCTCGCTGGCCCTGGCCAGCGGCCTGACCCTCAACCCACTGGCCGCCGTGGCTGCCGAGCCCGCCGCGGAAAATGTCTTCACCATCGGCGGCGGTGTTGCTGCCATTTCCAGCTATTCCGGTGCCGACAAACTGTCCGCCTCGCCGCTGATCATCCTCGACTACGCCATGACCAATGGCCTGTTCATCAGCACCTCGCGCGGCATCGGCTACGGCGGCCAGGCCGGGCCTTTCAGCTACAGCGCCGCGCTGGGCTACCGCGGCAACCGCGAAGACCACAAGCGCAAGGGTATCAATGGCTGGGGTGGCAGCGATTTCCTGAAGGGCATGGGCGAAGTCAAGGGCAACGCCAGCGCGCTGCTGAGCGCCGGCTATTCGCCACTGCCCGGCCTGTCGCTGAGCATCGCCAGCGACATTCCCCTGTCGAACCGGGAAAATGGCGCGAACGTGCATTTCGGCGCCAGCGGACAGATTTATGGCCGGGCCGATGCCAAGGGCGCGCAGCAGGACAGCGTGACCATCAGCGGGCAGCTGGGTTGGGGCGAGCGCAAATATGTGCAGACCATGTATGGCGTGACGGCGACGCAGGCGGCAAATACGGCGTTCAAGCAATACACGCCCAAAGGCGGCTTCTATGAGGCGCAGGCCACCGTCAACTGGGAACACCGCATCGATGCACGCTGGGGCGTCAACACCCTGCTTGGCGTCGAACGCCGCCTGGGCGACGCGGCAAAGAGTCCCATCGTGCAGCGCAAGACGTCCCCGATCGCCGCGCTCTACGTCACCTACCGTTACTAAAAAACAGGCGGCATAAGGGAAACCCGTACGCTGTTTCGCCAATTTACACGGGCAAAGGGCGTGGCTAAGATGGCCCGGTTTCCTTCCTGAAGCCAGCTCTTTCATGCATGCATCGCACCCTGCCCCGCAACGTCTTGACCGCGCCCCGGACAGCGCGGCGGGCGGCTGCGGCAAGGCGATGCAGGACACCTTGCTGCTGTTGCTGCCCATCAAGCGCGCCAGCGACATCATCTATGGCGCGCGCTATGCCCGGCGCCTGCAGGAATGGGGCATCAAGGTCAGCGTCAGCCTGCTGCACGTGACGTCGGCACCGCTACACCCAGCGGACGGCATGCCGCAACTGGGCCCGAGCGATGGCGATACGCTGGATCTGGCAACCCGGCAGATGATGCACGAAGCGGGCCTGTACCTGAGCCGTACACAGATCGTTTTCAGTACGCATATCTTCGCCGGCGAGCTGCTCTTCACCATACTCGACGCGGCTGAACTGCTCGGTTGCCATGAAATCGTCTTGCCGGCTCTCAAGCCCAGCCCGTGGCAGCGGCGCTTTTCCGGCACCCTGGCGCGCAGGCTGGCACGCGCCACGCGCTGCGCCACCGTGTTGCTGGCCGATACCGACGGCATGAGCGGAGCGCCGCCGGCCTGAACAATTATGGCCCGCACCACGCACCACCTCCCGACCGTCTTCCTTACTACCTTGGAAAGAAAGTGCCTGATGACACAAGCAATCACCCTGCATGCTGGCCTGGCCAACATGCCACCTGGCTTCTCACGCACGCGCGAACTGCTCAAGCTGCAATTACGGGCGCGCCTGCAGCAGCCGCAAACACGCATCTGGCTGCAGCTGCTCAATTCCCACCCCGTCTTTGCCGACTTGCTGCATGCGTATCCGCGCCTGATGCACAAGGTCTACCGCCACTACCTGAGCAAGAATTTTTCTTGCCGCCAGCGCGTGGCCTTGCTGGTCGAGCACTACCACTTCATCCTGCAGCAAGGCTGGGAACAGCTGATGGCGCAGGCGGCGCGCGCGCCGGTGCGCCTGGGAACGGTAGCGGGAAAATCGGGGGCGCCCTACCATCTGCAGCTGTGCTCCTTGCAGCCGATGGACCGCGAAGGCGAGATGGTCTTGCAACTGGCGCATGGCAACGACGTGATTTATTCGGTGGCCTTTACTTTCTTCGGCAGCAGCACGCGTTCCGGCATGAGCGTGGGCATCGGTTGCGTGCAGGGCCCGCGTGGCGCTGAAGGCTTGCGCCGCGTGCGTGACGCAACACGCGACCTGCACGGCATGCGCCCGAAAGCCCTGATGGTACGCCTGGTGCGCCAGCTGGGACATGAACATGGCTGCCGTAAAATGATTCTGGTCGGCAATGCCAACCGTGCCGTGCACCACTCGGCCAGGAAAGGCCGTTTGTTCGCCGACTACAATGCACTCTGGCAAGAACTTGGCGCACAGCTGCGCCAGGACGGTGATTTTGAATTGCCATGCGAAAACCTGCCCCTGCCCGCCATGGAAAGTATTCCATCAAAAAAAACGTTCGGAAGCACGCAAGCGCCACGAACTGACCTTGGCCATGATCGCCAGCCTGCGCAGCGGCCTCGACGTTCATCGCAACCCTGTCCAGGTCGCCTTGAACCACGCCACGCCAGCAGCCAACGATACGCGCCAGCCATTCGGCCTCGACGACGACTACGCTTCCGCCGTCGCCTGATTTTCCCTGGCCAAGCGCACGACGCCCCGCCCCCGCGTCATTGCAGCCGCCACCTGCGCAGCACATTCCCGCCCCTGCGGCACACGCCTGAAACCCGTTTATTCCACAATCCTGTTACGCTAGCGCTATCGGTGCAGTGCACCGGTTCCCCCAACGCTTACCAGGAGGCATTCATGCGCGTAGACATCTACCGCCGGGCCGAACACGACGGCATTTTTTCCTATCTCGCAGTGCCGGAAGGAAAGATCATCCCTGAAGAGGTGACCAACACGGACTGGCAGCTGGAAGTACGCGCCAGTGAAGTGGCCGACGATGCCCAGGCCTTGCCCGACTACCATATCGACCAGCCGCACCAGCAGATCGCCGCCAAGGGCTACGCCATCACGGGCCTGAAAGATATGTAGATGTAAAAAAAGCCAAACCTGAATCGCTCCGGTTTGGCTTTGTTCTGTGCGGCAAGGGCGTCCGTCAGTATTCGACGGCCACCTCTTGCGCGCCCAGCATCTGCTCGAGCGCCGTCTGCAATTCATCCGACGGCGCCACCCGCCACTCGTCGCCAAACTGCAGCACGCAGCTGACACCCTGCGGACTGACGCGCGCGGCGATCGGCAAGCCCGTCTCGGCCCGGTGCGGCATGATCACGTCGCGGATGCGCTTGGTATCAAGATTGGCCGGCAGTACCAGGCCCAGCTGGCGGCCATACTGCACCCGCGCGGCGATGATGTCGAAGGCGCTCTCGGCCGTGATGCGCAAGCCGCCGGAAAAACGGTCTTCCGACACCTTGCCGACGACGGCGAGGAATTCATCTTCCTTGAAGATTTTCTTGTTGGCATCGAACAATTCACCATACACCGTCACTTCCACCGTGCCGCTCTTGTCGTCCAGGGTGACGATGAGAATCTTGCCGCGCTGCGTCATCTGCGTGCGCAAGCCCGTGATGACGCCGGCCATCATGCGCGGTTCGCGCGACGGCGACAGTTCCGACAGTTTCGTGCGGGCAAAACGGCGCGCCTCGGGCGCATACGAATCGAACAGGTGGCCGGACAAATAAAAGCCCAGCGCGATCTTTTCTTCCGTCAATCGCTGTTTATCGGTCCACACGGGCACCTTGACATACTCGGGCGGCGCCACCATGTCGCTGTCGTCGCCGCCAAACAGGCTCACCTGGTTGGCCGCCTTGGCAGCCTGGTCCGCGCATTCCATGGCAAAGGCGACGGATGCCAGCAGGATGGCGCGGTCGACCTTCAGGCAATCAAACGCGCCGCTGCGGATCAGCGACTCGATGGTGCGGCGGTTGATCTGTTTCTTGTCCACCCGCTTGCAGAAATCGAACAGGCTCGTAAACGGCCCGCCCGCTTCGCGCGCGGCGATGATGGCTTCAATGGCGTTCTGGCCGGAACCCTTCACGGCGCCCAGGCCATAGCGGATCTGCGTGACTTTCTTGCCGCTGACGGACGGCGCGGCGCCGCTAGGCGTGAAACGGTAATCAGATTCGTTGATATCCGGCGGCAACAAGGTCAGCTTGCAGATTTCCAGCGAGTCTTCCACCAGGATCTTGATCTTGTCCGTGTCGTCCATGGCCAGCGACAAGTTGGCGGCCATGAAGGCGGCCGTGTGGTGCGCTTTCAAATACGCCGTGTGATACGACAGCAAGGCGTAGGCGGCGGCGTGCGATTTATTAAAACCGTAGCCGGCGAACTTTTCCATCAAGTCGAAGATCTCGTCGGCTTTTTCCGCCGTCAAGCCGTCTTTCGCCGCACCGGCGCGGAAGATCTCGCGGTGCTCGGCCATCTCTTCGGCCTTCTTTTTACCCATGGCGCGGCGCAGCATGTCGGCGCCGCCCAGCGAGTAGCCGCCGACGATCTGTGCCATCTGCATCACCTGCTCCTGATACACCATGATGCCGTAGGTTTCGGACAGAATCGATTCTGTGCGCGGATCGGGATAATCGAAGCGTTCGCCGTGCTTGCGCTTGCAGAAATCGGGAATCAGGTCCATCGGACCCGGACGGTACAGCGCCACCAGCGCGATAATGTCCTCGAAGCGGTCGGGGCGCGCGTCTTTCAGCATGCCCTGCATGCCGCGCGACTCGAGCTGGAACACGGCCACGGTCTTGGCCTTGGTCAGCAAGTCGTACGACGGCTTGTCGTTCAGCGGCAAGGTCGCCAGGTCGAAGTTCGCCTGCGCCGGGTCGAGCTGCTTGATGTAGCGCACGGCGCGGTCGAGAATGGTGAGGGTCGTCAGACCCAAAAAGTCGAACTTCACCAGGCCGACGGCTTCCACGTCATCCTTGTCGTACTGCGACACGACGCCGGAATCGCCGCCCTGCGTGTACAGCGGGCAGAAATCCGTCAGCTTGCCAGGGGCGATCAGCACGCCACCCGCGTGCATGCCGATATTGCGCGTGATGCCTTCGACCTGCTGCGCCAGGTCCAGCAGCTGCTTGACCTCTTCCTCGTTTTCCAGGCGCTCCTTGAGCAGCGGTTCCTCTTCGATGGCGTCGGCGATCGACACGGGCTTGCCCGGCTTGAACGGAATCAGCTTGGAGATGCCGTCGCAGAAGTTGTAGCCGAAATCCATCACGCGGCCGACGTCGCGGATCGCGCCCTTGGCCGCCATGGTACCGAAGGTGGCGATCTGCGAGACGGCCTCCTTGCCATACAAATCCTTGACGTGCTGGATGACGCGGTCGCGCCCTTCCTGGCAAAAGTCAATATCGAAGTCGGGCATCGAGACGCGTTCTGGATTCAAAAAACGCTCGAACAGCAGGTTGTACTGCAGTGGATCGAGGTCGGTAATGAGCAGCGAATACGCCACCAGCGACCCCGCACCGGAGCCGCGGCCCGGGCCGACGGGCACGCCGTTTTCCTTGGCCCACTGGATAAACTCGGCCACGATCAGGAAGTAGCCGGGGAACTTCATGTTGCAAATCGTATCCGTCTCGAATTTCAAGCGTGACTCGTAGCGCGGGCGCTCCTTTTCACGCCGTTCGGCATCGGGATACAGCTGTAATAAGCGTTTTTCCAGGCCCGCCTGCGATTCGGCGACGAGGAACTGGTCGATCGTCATGCCGGGCGGCGTGGGGAAGTTCGGCAGTTGCGGCTTGCCCAGGGTCAAGGTCAGATTGCAGCGCTTGGCGATTTCCACGGAATTGGCCAGCGCGGCCGGCAGGTCGGCGAACAGTTCGGCCATGTCGGCCTGCGACAGGAAGCGCTGGCTGTCATTGAAACGTTTCACGCGCTTGGCATTGGCCAGCATTTCGCCCTCGGCGATACAGGTACGTGCTTCGTGGGCAATAAATTCTTCTGGAGAAATAAATTGCACGGGATGCGTGGCCACCACGGGCAAACCCAGCTTGGCCGCCAGCGCCACCGCATGGCGCACCTGCGCTTCCTGGTTGGCCTGGCCGCCGCGCTGGATCTCGACATAGAAATGCCCGGGGAAAATCTCGGCCCAGCGCTGCGCATTGCGTTCGGCCAGGGCCAGGTTGCCATTCTCGATGGCGATGCCGACATCGCCGAAGTGCGCGCCCGACAGCGCGATCAAGCCATTGGCCGCGCTTTCGCCCGGGTACAAGTCGTAGGTATTCGTCGCCAGCGCCTGCAGCCACTCGATGCGCAGCTCCGCGCGGCCCTTGTACTGGTTCGTCAGCCAGGCCGTCGACAGCAGTTCGCACAGTTGCAGATAGCCCATGCGATTCTTCGCCAGCAACAGCAAACGCGACGGTTTCTCGCGGTTGTCGTCATTCGTGATCCACACGTCGACGCCGACGATGGGCTTGATGCCCTTGCCGCGCGCTTCCTTGTAGAACTTGACCATGCCAAACAGGTTCGACAGGTCGGTGACGGCCAGCGCCACCTGCTTGTCTTTCGCGGCCGCCTTGACCACGTCGTCGATGCGCACCAGGCCATCGACGATCGAGTACTCCGAATGCACGCGCAAGTGGACAAATCCAGGGCCTTGCGGGGCTTGCTGCTGATCTTGCGCTGCACCTGCCGGAGCGCCGGCCTCTTGCATTACCATTTCCATCCTGTGTACCGTTTCCTGCAAAATTCAATGGGGTCTATTCTACCGCGTCGCGGCCCCGGACCGGCGAAGCGCGCCCCGGCAGCCGGCAAGAAATTCCTGCCATGCACACCCGGCCAGCGCGGCACAAGGTGGCCCGGCGGGTATCCCGCCCGGCCCGCCGGGCTTATAATATCGGCTGTTCAGTCTAAGCCGATCGCCATCATGCAAGCCATCACCCCAGCAACACCGTCCGTTTCCGCCGCCGCCAGCCCGCTGGCCGCCGCGCCCGCCACCACGTTTGTCAATATTGCCGCGTATAAATTCATCACGCTGGACGATACGGAAGCCATGCGCCCGCTGTACCAGGAGCAATGCCTGGCGCTGGGCCTGAAGGGGACGATCCTGCTGACGCCGGAGGGCATCAATATGTTCCTGTCAGGCACGCGCGAGCATATCGATGCCTTCCTCGCCTGGGTACGCAGCGACGCGCGCCTGGCCGACCTGGAGTGGAAAGAAAGCTTGTCGAATGAGCAATCGCACAAGCGCATGCTGGTCAAGCTGAAAAAAGAAATCATCACCATGCGCATGCCGCTGATCAAACCGGAACTGGGCCGCGCCCCCTCCGTCGACGCGCATACGCTCAAGCGCTGGTTGGACGCCGGCGTCGACGATGCGGGCAAGCCCGTGGTCATGATGGAAACGCGCAATGCGTTTGAAGTGGACGTGGGCACGTTCAACAACACGCTCGATTATCGTATCGACAAGTTCACGGAATTCCCGGCCGTGGCCGCCGCCCACAAGGATGAGCTGGAAGGCAAGACCGTCGTCACCTTCTGCACAGGCGGCATCCGCTGCGAAAAGGCCGCCATCCACATGAAGGAAATCGGCTACGACAGCGTGTACCAGCTCGACGGCGGTATCCTGAAGTATTTCGAGGAAGTGGGCGGCGAGCACTACACGGGCGACTGCTTCGTCTTCGACTACCGGACTGCCCTGAACCCGAAGCTGGAACCGACGGAAACCGTGCAGTGTTTCGTCTGCCGCGCCGTCGTCACACCGCGCCAGCAGCTGGCGCCGGAATATGTATATGAGGTGTCTTGCCCAAACTGCCACAATAAAACGTTGCCTTGATACCGTTTGATGTCGCCATTCCACAGGCGATATATTTCAAAAAATCAATTGCACAATAACAATTGGTCAGCACTTCCGCTGCGACGTTCGCCGGTGCCTAAGCGGAACCAAAAGCAAACAAATGTAACAATATTGGATTTGTTTGCCATTCTCATAAAGACTAGCTTTCCCTGGCTTGGCAAATCATGCAAAAAAATCAATTACCGACTGCATCATGTTGACCTGCGGACATGTCACTTTCCTATGGGGAAAGAACAACGCACGCTGCTGAAAACGTTGGCCGGGACGCGCACAAACTGCTGCAAACATGGCAATTTAAGGGATTCTGAATTATAATCAAAAGTTAAGGATTGATGGGTGTTATCAGTTATTGGCATCATGAAATAGACGTATCTTGGATAGGCAGATTCTCGTTTCCTAATATTGAGAAATGAATTAACCAGCATCTCTTATTTATATTTTTTTGCATAGGAAGCTCAAATGATTTTAGTAACAGGTGGTGCAGGATTTATTGGATCGAATTTCGTTCTGGATTGGCTTGCGCAAAGTAATGAACCGGTAATTAATCTGGATAAGCTGACATATGCAGGAAATCTGAATAACTTGCTGGAGGTACGGAACGACCCACGTCATCTGTTTGTCAAAGGCGACATCAATGACGCTGCCTTGCTGGCACAGTTACTGACAGAGCATAAGCCACGTGCCATCGTGCATTTTGCGGCAGAGAGCCATGTCGATCGTTCGATTCATGGGCCGGCAGAATTTATCAGCACAAATATCAATGGCACCTTCAGCCTGCTGGAAGCCGTTCGTGCCCATTGGCAAGCGCTGCCTGAGGCGGAACGTGCGGCATTCCGCTTCCTGCATGTCTCGACCGATGAGGTGTACGGCACACTGGGACCTGACGATGCGCCGTTTACCGAAACAACGCCTTATGCGCCCAACAGCCCTTATTCGGCCACAAAGGCCGCCTCGGACCATTTGGTGCGCTCTTATCATCACACCTATGGCTTGCCGACGCTGACCACCAATTGCTCGAACAATTATGGCTCCTATCACTTTCCGGAAAAGCTGATTCCCCTGATTATCGCCAACGCACGCGCAGGCAAGCCCTTGCCTATATATGGCGACGGGCAGCAAGTGCGCGACTGGCTGTATGTCAGCGACCACTGCACGGCCATCCGCCGGGTACTGGAAAGCGGACGCACAGGAGAGACCTACAATATCGGCGGCTGGAACGAAAAGGCCAATCTCGACGTTGTGCATACCCTGTGCGACATCCTCGATGAACTGCAACCAAAGACAGCTGGCGGCAGCTATCGTGAACAAATCAGCTATGTCGCCGACAGGCCCGGCCATGACCGCCGCTATGCCATCGATGCGCGCAAAATTGAGCGCGAACTGGGCTGGAAGCCGGCAGAAACTTTTGATACGGGCATCCGCAAGACGGTGCAATGGTATCTGGATAACGATGCATGGGTGCGCGACGTCCAATCCGGCGCCTACCTGACGTGGCTGGAAAAAAACTATGCGGCCCGCGCCGAACAGAATACGGAGGCCTGATGGAAACCAAACTGGCCCGCAAAGGCATTATCCTGGCTGGTGGTTCAGGCACACGCCTGTACCCTGTGACCGTGTCGGTCTCGAAGCAACTGTTGCCCGTGTACGACAAGCCGATGATTTACTATCCGCTGACCACCTTGATGCTGGCGGGAATACGCGACATCCTGATCATTTCCACGCCTGCCGATACGCCCCGCTTCCAAGAGTTGCTGGGTGATGGCAGCCAATGGGGGATTACGCTGAGCTATGCGGTACAGCCATCACCCGATGGCCTGGCACAGGCGTTCCTCATCGGCCGCGAATTCCTGGGCGATGCGCCATCGGCATTAATTTTGGGCGACAATATTTATTACGGCCATGATTTCGAATCGAGCCTGTCTGCCGCCTCCGAGCGCACGGAAGGCGCCACCGTCTTTGCTTATCATGTGCAAGATCCGGAACGCTATGGCGTGGTGGAATTCGACGACCAGCAGCGCGCCATCAGCATCGAAGAAAAGCCATTAAAGCCAAAGTCGAATTATGCCGTCACCGGCCTGTATTTCTACGACAAGGACATTGCCGATATCGCCGCGTCGATCAAGCCTTCCGAACGGGGCGAGCTTGAAATTACCGATGTGAACCGCGTCTATCTGGAGCGCGGCACGCTGAAGGTGGAACGCATGGGCCGCGGCATGGCCTGGCTCGATACGGGTACGCACGAGTCACTGCTCGAAGCAGGCCAGTTTATTGCCACCATCGAACACCGGCAGGGCTTGAAAGTTGCCTGCCCTGAAGAAATTGCCTACCGCAAAGGCTACATTAGCGCCAGCCAGCTGGAACAGCTGGCTCAACCGCTGAAAAAAAACGGTTACGGACAATATTTGTTACGTCTGTTGAATGATAAGATTTTTTAAGCCATGCATATTCAAACCACTGCCATTCCCGACGTATTGATCCTCGAACCCAAAGTATTTGGCGACGATCGGGGCTTTTTTTTACGAAAGCTTTAACCAGCAGCGCTTCGCCGAGTTGACGGGGGTACAGGCCAATTTCGTCCAGGATAACCACTCCAAGTCCAGCAAGAATGTGCTGCGCGGCCTGCATTACCAGATCCAGCAACCGCAAGGCAAGCTAGTGCGCGTCGTGGCGGGCGAGGTCTTCGATGTCGCCGTCGATATCCGTGCCTCCTCCCCGACGTTTGGCCAATGGGTCGGCGTCGTATTGTCTGCCGAGAACAAACGTCAGCTCTGGATACCTGAGGGATTTGCCCACGGCTTCATGGTGACCAGCGAGAGCGCCGAATTTCTCTACAAAACCACGGACTATTGGGCACCCGAGTTTGAGCGCAGCATTGCCTGGAATGACGCGGCTATCGGCATTGACTGGCCACTGCATGGCGACGCGCCCATCCTGTCGGCAAAAGACCAGCTGGGCAAGGAACTGGCAGCTGCCGAGGTCTTTGCATGAAAATCCTCATTACTGGCAAGACCGGCCAGCTTGGATATGCTTTGCATAAACGCCTGCAGGGCATGGGTGAAGTGATAGCGCTGGACCGCTCGCAAATGGACTTGGCCGACCTCGACCAAGTTCGGAGCGTGATCCGCGCAATCGAGCCTGACCTGATCATCAATCCGGCTGCCTATACGGCCGTCGACAAGGCCGAAAACGAGCTGGCGCTGGCGATGCGCATCAATGGCGAGGCGCCAGGAGTCATGGCACAAGAAGCCAAGCGGCTCGGTGCAGCCATCATCCACTACTCGACTGACTATGTCTTCGACGGCAGCAAGGGCAGTCCCTACACGGAGGACGATGCAACGTGTCCGCTCAACGCCTATGGCCGCAGCAAGCTGGCGGGCGAGCAGGCAGTGCGCGAAAGCGGCGCCCGCCACCTGATATTGCGCACAAGCTGGATATACGGTGCGCACGGCAACAATTTTCTAAAAACGGTGCTCCGCTTGGCACAGGCACGGGATGAGCTGCGCATCGTTGCCGATCAATATGGAGCCCCCACCTGCAGCACCAGTATTGCCGATGCAACGGCCTGCGCCATTGCCACATTGGGCTCGCCCACCGGTTTCGCGACGGCAGGAGACGCCTCGACTGATGCGTGGAAACAACACTCGGGCCTGTATCATCTGACTGCGCAAGGGGAAACCACTTGGTATGGCTTTTCCAAAGCCATCTTGGATCATCCATCAACGTCCAGGAAGCCCCCTGTCGTGCCTATTGCCACGCAAGACTACCCATTGCCGGCAGCACGGCCGGCCTACTCGGTATTGTCCAGCGCACGGTTTATCAAGACTTTCTGTGTGTTGCCGGATTGGCATGATGCACTCACCCTTTGCCTCGACGGCATGACCAAAAACGACAAGCAGTAAGCAACAGAAGTTGCCAATCCAATAAAAAAAACGGCGCTAGCAGCATCCACTTCGATCAAGAGGAATAATTAATAATGAAAGCAGTCATTCTGGCCGGCGGCCTTGGCACCCGAATTTCCGAAGAGACACATCTCAAGCCAAAACCGATGATTGAAATTGGTGGCAAACCGATCCTGTGGCACATCATGAAGAGCTATTCAGCGCACGGCATTAATGATTTCGTGATTTGCTGCGGCTACAAGGGCTATGTAATCAAGGAATATTTCGCCAATTATTTTTTGCATACTTCCGATGTCACTTTCGATATGCAAAATAATCAGATGGAGGTACACGCACGCAATGCCGAGCCCTGGAAGGTCACCCTGGTTGATACCGGTGACGAAACCATGACGGGGGGCCGATTGAAGCGCGTCCGCCAATATCTGAATGATGAAGAAATGTTCTGCTTCACTTATGGCGACGGCGTCAGCGATGTCGACATCAGCGCGCTGGTCGACTTCCACCGCGCGAATGGCAAGCTCGCCACCGTCACCGCGACCCAGCCACCGGGCCGCTTTGGCGCCCTGAGCCTGGACGGCCACAAGATCAACAGTTTCCAGGAAAAGCCGCAAGGGGACGGCGCCTGGATCAATGGCGGTTATTTTGTCCTTTCGCCAAAAGTCATCGACTTCATCAGTAATGATGCAACCGTTTGGGAAAAGGAACCGATGGAGAACCTGGCGAAACAAGGTGAAATGAATGCCTTCTTCCACCGCGGCTTCTGGCAGCCGATGGACACCCTGCGCGATAAAGTACACTTGGAAGAGCTCTGGCAATCGGGCAAAGCGCCCTGGAAGGCAGCTTGATGAATCCCGCATTCTGGCAAGGAAAACGTGTTTTCCTCACCGGCCACACCGGCTTCAAGGGCGGCTGGCTGAGCCTGTGGCTACAACAGCTTGGCGCCGACGTGACCGGTTACGCACTAGATGCGCCCACCACACCCAGCCTGTTTGAAGTGGCCAATGTGGCGTGCGGCATGCAGTCGATCATCGGCGACGTGCGCGATGGCGACGCCGTCAAGCGCGCCATGGCTGTCGCGCGCCCGGATGTGGTGATCCATATGGCGGCGCAGCCATTGGTGCGCTACTCGTACGTGAACCCGGTGGAAACGTATTCCACCAACGTCATGGGCGTAGTGAATGTGCTCGAAGCCGTGCGCGCCACGCCAGGCGTACGCGCGGTGGTGAATGTCACCAGCGACAAGTGTTACGAAAACCGCGAATGGCCCTGGGGCTACCGCGAAAACGAAGCTATGGGTGGCTACGATCCCTACAGCAATAGCAAGGGTTGCGCCGAACTCGTCACGGCTGGCTATCGCAGTTCCTTCTTCCATGCGGACAAATACGCCGAGCACGGCATAGCCCTGGGCAGTGGCCGCGCCGGCAACGTCATCGGTGGTGGCGACTGGGCGCTGGATCGCTTGATTCCCGACATGCTGCGCGCGATCGGCACTGGTGAGCCCGTCATGATCCGCAACCCCCACGCTATCCGCCCGTGGCAACACGTGCTTGAGCCGCTGAGCGGTTATCTGACGCTGGCGGAAAAACTGTACACGGAAGGCCCCGTACATGCCGAGGGCTGGAACTTCGGCCCGCACGATACCGACGCCAAGCCCGTCGAATGGATCATCGAGCGCATGACGCAAGAGTGGGGCGCCGGCGCCTCCTGGTCGCTCGATGGCCAGGACCATCCGCATGAGGCGACCTATCTGAAACTCGATTGTTCCAAGGCGCGCGGCCAGCTGGGCTGGCATCCACGCTGGGATATCGGCCAAACCATCGCCAAAATCGTCGAATGGCACAAAGCGTGCGACCAAGGCACCGACATGCGTGCAATGACCTTGGCGCAAATCACTACTTATCAAAATACCTAACAAATTGAAGGCTGTACCATGAGCGAACAACTGACCCAACAACAAATCCGTGATCAAATCGCCGCCCTGGTGGCGCAATACGGCGCACTGGCCAGCGAGCCAAAACCTTTCGAACCTGGCGTGACGGTGATTCCGCCGGCCGGCAAAGTCGTTGGCGCGCCTGAGATGAGCCTGATGGTCGAAGCGTCGTTGGACGCCTGGCTGACCACGGGTCGCTTCAATGACGAATTTGAAAAACGCCTGGCCAAAATCATCGGCGTGGAATTCCTGATCACCGTGAACTCCGGCTCCTCGGCCAATCTGGTAGCCTTCTCGGCGCTGACCTCACCAAAACTGGGCGCGCGCGCCATCCAGCCTGGTGACGAAGTCATCGGCGTAGCGGCCGGCTTCCCTACCACCGTCAACCCGATCCTGCAATTCGGTGCCGTCCCCGTGTTCGTCGACGTCGAGCTGGGCACCTACAATATCGACGCCTCAAAAATCGAAGCGGCCATCACGGACAAGACCAAGGCCATCATGCTGGCCCATACCCTGGGCAATCCATTCAACCTGGAAGTCATCGTCGCGCTGTGCAAGAAATACAATCTGTGGCTGGTCGAAGACTGCTGCGATGCGCTGGGTGCCACCTACAACGGCCAGATGTGCGGCACCTTTGGCGATATCGGCACCATGAGTTTCTACCCTGCCCACCATATCACCATGGGTGAAGGCGGTGCGGTTTTCACCAACAACCCGGAACTGAAAGCGATCGCCGAATCGTTCCGCGACTGGGGCCGCGACTGCTATTGCGCGCCGGGCAAGGACAACACCTGCGGCCAGCGCTTCTGTTGCAAGCTGGGCACGCTACCAGACGGCTACGACCACAAATACACGTACAGCCATCTGGGCTATAACCTGAAGATTACTGACATGCAAGCAGCATGCGGCCTGGCACAACTTGATCGCGTAGATAGCTTTGTTGCCGCGCGCAAGAGCAACTTTGCCTACCTGACACAGCGACTGCAAAGCTGCACGGAATTCCTGATCCTGCCGGAAGCCACCCCCAACTCGGATCCGTCCTGGTTCGGTTTCCCCATCACATTACGTCCCGAAGCCAACGTCAATCGTGTCGACCTGCTGACCTATCTGGACCAGAATAAAATCGGCACGCGCCTGCTTTTCGCCGGCAATCTGACGCGCCAGCCGTATATGATTGGCCGCAACTTCCGCGTATCGGGCGAACTCACCAATACCGACCGAGTCATGCATGATACGTTCTGGATCGGCGTTTATCCGGGCCTGACGCGCGAAATGCTTGACTTCTCCATCGACAAGATCGAAGCATTCTTCGGCCTCAATTTTGACTAAAATGGATTGCCAAACCGCCAAACCGGCGAAACAGCACCAGCCCGGTGTCGCACATGAGGATCTGCAATTAATCCTGCAGCGCGTGCCAGCCAAGGTATGGGATATGCTGCGCGGGCGCCGCGTGTTCATCACAGGCGGCACCGGCTTTGTCGGCTGCTGGCTGCTCGAAGCGTTGATCTGGGCAAACCAGGAGCTCGAACTGGAGCTGCTGCTCATCGTGCTCAGCCGCAGTCCTGAGGCGTTCCGTGCCCGGGTGCCGCACTTGGCCGAACATGCCATCGTGCGCCTGGTCGAGGGCAATACCAATGCCTTGGGCCACATCAGCGAACCGTTTGATATGCTCATCCATGCCGCCACCGATGTAGCGGCAGCCAACGGCAAGCCGCACGCCGTATTCAACGACATCCTCGACGGCACCAGGCAGACTCTGGAGTTGGCAGTGCGTTGCGGCGCCAGTCACTACCTGCTGACCAGTTCCGGCGCAGTGTATGGAGCCCAACCAGCGACGCTGACGCATCTGCCGGAGCTGCACGAGGGCGCGCAGGACATGTCACAGCCAGGTGCCGCGTATGGCGCGGGGAAAATCGCCTCGGAATGGCTGCTGGGCTGGTATGCGCGTGAACATGGCTTACATGCAAACATCGCGCGTTGTTTTGCGCTGCTCGGCCCGTATTTGCCCCTGGATGGTCATTTTGCCGCCGGCAACTTTATCCATAACGGCTTGCGTAGCGAACCCATCGTCATGCGAGGCGACGGCAGCGCCGTACGCTCTTACCTGTATGCGGCGGACATGGTGGTTTGGTTGCTGACCATTATGGTTAATGGCGAAAGTGGTCAACACTACAATGTAGGGTCAGAACACGCACTGAGCATAGGGGAGCTGGCCCAGCTAGTCGCCGCGCATACCGATGCGCCCGCGCCCGTCAGAATGAGCACGGCGAGCGCCTCACTGGCGGCGCAGCGCTACGTGCCCGCCACAGCGAAGGCACGCAAGCAATTACAACTGGAGCAATATACCGATCTGCCATCGGCACTCAGTAAAACCATCGACTGGGCGCGGCTGCATATCATCCGCTCTACTATTGAGAAAAGACCATGACCAAATTCAATTCACGCGTCCTGCGCCGCTCCGTATTGCAAATGGCATACGCAGGTTCTACCGTTCATATCGCATGTGCATTTTCGATTATCGATATCCTGGCGGTGCTGTACCGTCACCATCTGCACTATCCTGACAACGATCCCACATCTGCGCAGCGCGATCATCTGGTCTTGAGCAAAGGCCATGGCGTAATGGCCCAGTACGCCTGTATGCATGAAAAAGGCTGGCTTTCCACAGAGGAGCTGGGGAATTATTTCGCCGATGGCACGCGCCTAAAAGGCTTATCAGATGCACATGTTCCTGGCTGCGAAGTCAGCTCCGGTTCGTTGGGGCATGGTCTGTCCGTCGGCGTCGGCCTCGCACTGGCAACCAAGTTAAAGGGCAGCTCGCAGTACTGTTATGTCGTCGTGGGTGATGGCGAAATGAATGAAGGCACTATGTGGGAAGCGATGCTGTTCGCTACCCACCACAGGCTCGACCAGTTGCTCGTGATTGTCGATGAGAACGGTTTCCAGGCCATGGGCAGCACTGACGAAGTAATGACGCCAGGCAGCTTCCAGCAAAAATTCACCGCCTTCGGCTTTGACACCGTGTCGATCGACGGACATGACGAAACCGCGCTGGAAGACGCACTCAATACCCTCAAGCAACGCAAGAACGGTATGCCCAAAGCGATCATCGCCAAGACCGTCAAGGGCAAAGGCGTGTCCTTCATGGAACATGACAATAGCTGGCATTACACCCGCCTGAACAGCACCACCTTTACGCAGGCCATGGCCGAACTGGAGCAACCATAATATGCGATCGACTTTTTCCCATGCACTCGTCAAGGCTGCCCTGAACGACCCGAAAATCGTACTGTTGACGGGTGACCATGGCTATGCCCTTTTTGACGATTTTTGTAAGGCGGTACCTGGACAGTTCATCAATGCCGGTATCGCCGAGCAAAACATGGTCGGCATGGCCGCCGGATTGGCCAAGGCTGGCTTCAAGCCTGTCGTTTACGGCCTGAGCGCGTTTGTGCCTGTGCGCGTGCTGGAGCAGATCAAGATTGACGTCTGCTATGAAAACTTGCCGGTGGTATTTATCGGCGACGGCGCGGGCCTGGTCTACAGCAGCCTTGGCAGCAGCCACCAGTCCACCGAGGATATCGCCGTGCTGCGCGCCATTCCGCACATGCGGATTCTCTCGCCAGGCGACACTTTCGAGATGGCATATGCAATGGAGCATGCGCTGGCGTTCCAGGCACCACTGTACTTACGCATGGGGAAATCGGATCTGGGCGACGTGCACCATGCCCCTATCACGGCGCAGCTGGGCGACCTAGTGCCGGCTCACCAAGGTACGCCGGGACAGCTGGCCTTGCTGGCCACTGGCTCCATGGTGGGCCGCGCCATGCAGTTGTCACAACAACTGGGCAATTGCCCGGTCTGGAGCGCGCCATCGATCAAGCCGATCAACCACAGCCAGGTTGCGGCGCTGGCGCGCGAGGTGGCACATCTGGTCGTGCTGGAAGAACACGCCGAAGTGGGCGGCCTCGGCGGGCTGGTCGCTGAAATCGTCGCAGGCCAGGCCGGGCAACGGGCACAGGTGATTCGCTGCGGCATCATGGACCGCTTCTCCGAAAAATGCGGCAGCTATAATTACCTGATCACCGAACACGGCCTCGACGTGCCTGCCTTGCTGACCAAGATTCGCCTTGCCACCGGTATGGTTTCCTGATCGCGACACGATGAAACAATTATTAATGGTGGCGCAAAAACGCATCGGCATGGATCGTGCGATTTTCGCTACACTACTTAACCGTGGCTCCTCGGCAATTGCCAATCTGCTCACGATTGCATGTCTCGCATGGTTCTTCACAGCCGAGCAGCAGGGTTATTACTATACGTTCGCCAGCCTGTTTAGTCTTCAGGTATTTTTTGAATTGGGGTTCACGTTTGTCCTGACGCAATTCTCCGCGCATGAATTTTCAAAGGCGCGCGCGGAAAATAGTACCCTCGCAGAACGCGAACACGCTTCTGCCAGGCTGCATGCGCTCATCCGCATGAGTCGGCGCTGGTTCATGCTCGTGGCCGTTGCTTTCTGGCTCAGCGTGACAGTGGCAGGCCTGGTCTTTTTCACAAAAAATCAGGCGCCGTCGAGCTCCCTTGCCTGGCAAGGACCATGGCTGATGGCCGTGGCCGCATTTTCCTGCGGTATCCTGCTCTTGCCGCTCAATGCCATCCTCGAGGGCTGCCAGAAGATCAAGGAAGTCGCATACATCCGCACCTGGCAAGACCTGGTGGGCTTCGGCTGCTTTGGACTGGCACTCGCTGCCGGCGCGGGCCTGTACGCCATCGTCATCCTGCATGCCATGCGTGTGCTGACAGGGCTGTTCCTGCTCAAACGCACGGGCCTGCTGGCCTGGCTATCCACACAGCACGACAAAAGCAACACGATGACCGCCTCAATCTCGTGGAAAAAGGAGATTTTTCCTTTCCAGTGGCGCATCAGCCTGAGCTGGCTGTCCGGATACCTCATCTTCAGCCTGTTCAACCCCGTCCTGTTCGCCTTCCACGGCGCCGCAGTGGCCGGTCAAATGGGCATGACGTTCGCTGTCTTCATGGGCATCACCAATATTGCGATGGCTTGGATCACCACCAAGGTACCGACTTTTTGCCAACTGATCGCGCTCGACAAGCAGGACGAACTGAAGGAATTTTTTCTCAGCACGCTAAGGAAATCTTCACTCATCAGCGTGTTGCTGATCGGTGCAGGCCTGGTGCTGGTGCTGGGAGGGCCAAAACTCTTCCCCGTGCTGGCCAATAAATTCCTTCCGGCTCCTGCCAGCATCTGGATCGCTATTTCCTGCATCGCCAATTTCTTCGTATTTGCGTCAGCCGCCTACCTACGTTCGTTCAAACAGGAGCCATTCCTGTACCTGTCCGTATGCATGGCCTTCGTGACCGCCTTATCAACCTATTTCCTGGGGAAATACTATGGTGCAAATGGCATGACTTTCGGCTACATGGCCGCAACAGTACTCATTTCACTGCCGTATGCACTCATCATTCTGCGCAGAAAACTACGTAATTGACCATATGCACCAACGCACCTTTTTCGTCAGCCGTGGCGCTCCATATTACATCGCGGCGCCCAGCTATACCGAGCACTCGGCAGGTATTGTCGTCTTGCATCTGCTGTGCCATGCACTGAATGTATCGGGACAGGAGGCCTACCTGGTCATCGATACACTACAACGCAACCGCAAGAGTAAAACCCGTGCTGGCCTCGCCACACCATTGCTGACCAAGAAAATCCTGCTGTCTCATCAACGGCAAGGCCGTCAACCGGTGGCCATCTATCCCGAGGTGGAGCAGGGAAATCCATTTCACGCCAGCAAAGTGGTGCGTTACTATCTCAACAAGCCTGGCTTTTTCGACGGTGTGGCCGCATTGCGGGATGGTGAATTCAACTTGGCATATTCCTCGGCTATGCTTGAAGGCTTTGCCGTGCCGGACCATATCCTGTATTTGCCGCTGATCAATACCGAACTGTTCCATGAATCGGGCCACCGCACGCCCGGCAAGAGCTGCTTCTATCTGGGGCGCCACCGCACAGCCAAGGCCAGCAGCCCGCTGATAAACGACGACAGCGTGGAAATCACCCTGTCCTATCCGGACAACAAGGAAGAACTGGCTGAGTTATTCCGTAGTTGCGAATACTTCATCAGTTATCAATTTTCCAGCCTCTGCATCGAAGCGACCCTGTGCGGCTGTATCGCTATCGTCATCCCCAATGACAACGCGCCATCGGCGCTGGTCAAGACGGAAACCCAGATGCACGGCATCGCCTGGGGTGCTGAGCCAGCCGAAATTGCACGTGCCAGGGAAACCTTGCCTCTGGCGCGTGCCCTCTATCTGGAAAAGCAAGCTCAGTTCTGGAACAATCTTGATATCTTTATCGAGAAAACACAGCATTTTGAAGCTTCGGACGCCCGCATTGACCCGAGCCGTTATTTTGGCTGGCGCAAGTTCGGCCGGCGCCTGGCGGCGTTCGTCCAACGCAAATGGAAGGGACAGAAATGAGCCTCCAGAACCGCGCCGACAAGCACTCGGCCTTGTCCGGCGAAATAGCAAAATGTTATAATATGACCAAAGTCAATCTGGCCATCGGCGTCCTGCCATCTACCGCACTGCCACGCCGCCCATCAGCGGTCGTTTCACTATCCACTACTCATGACCACTCTACTTTTGCAGCCTCGATTGAAAGTTCTATCCATTTTTGGTACCCGTCCGGAAGCAATCAAAATGGCGCCACTGGTGTTGGCACTTGCCGCCGATACGCATTTCGAAGCAAAAGTCTGTGTTACAGGTCAGCATCGTGAAATGCTCGATCAGGTTTTGCAGTTGTTTGATATCGCCCCCGATTTTGACCTAAAGATTATGAAACCAGGACAGGACTTGAGTGACGTTACCGGCGCCATCCTGTCTGGCATGAAAACCGTATTCGCCGAATTCAAGCCCGACCTGGTATTGGTACATGGCGATACCGCCACTACTTTCGCCGCCAGCCTGGCCGCCTACTACCAACAAATTCCCGTCGCGCATGTGGAGGCTGGCTTGCGCACCGGCGACCTGTACGCGCCCTGGCCGGAAGAAGGCAACCGGCGCCTGACTGGTGCATTGGCAGCCCTACATTTCGCGCCCACCAATACCTCGCAGGCGAACCTCCTGAGAGAGGGCGTCGATGCGGACAGCATCGTCGTAACCGGCAATACCGTGATTGATGCTCTGCTCGACGTCGTGCGCAAGCTCGCGCAAGATACGCAGCTGCGTACCCAGATGGAGTCCCAGTTCGCCTTCCTGCCCCCCCAAAAGAGAGTCTTGCTGGTCACCGGACACCGTCGCGAGAGTTTCGGCGACGGTTTCGAGCGCATCTGCAGTGCGCTGGCGGCGACGGCGGCGCGCTTCCCCGACGTGCAGATCGTCTATCCCGTCCATCTGAATCCGAACGTCATGGAGCCAGTACGACGGCTGTTGGCAGGCATCGACAATGTGCACCTGATCGAGCCGCTCGATTATCTGCCGTTCGTCTATCTGATGAACCGCGCCCACCTGGTGCTGACCGATTCCGGCGGGGTTCAGGAAGAGGCCCCGTCGCTCGGCAAACCGGTACTGGTCATGCGTGAAACCACGGAACGTCCGGAAGCGGTCGAAGCCGGCACCGTGCGCCTCGTGGGTACATCTGTGGAAACCATCAGCGAACAGTTGGCGCTACTGCTGTCCGATGACGCCGCTTATGAAAGCATGAGCTTTGCCCACAACCCCTACGGCGACGGCGCTGCCTGCGCGCGCATCATCGCTTCCATTCTTCAACTCTACCGTCCGACACCATGAAATTTGATTCCGTTTCCATCATAGGCCTCGGCTACATCGGCCTGCCAACCGCCGCCGTATTTGCTTCGTTCAAGAAAAAAGTCATCGGCGTCGACATCAGCCAGGCCACGGTCGACACCATCAACCGCGGTGAAATCCACATCATCGAACCCGATCTCGATATGATTGTCCAGGCTGCGGTGAGCCAGGGTTACCTGCGTGCCACCACGCAGCCGGAAGCAGCCGATGCCTTCCTGATCGCCGTACCCACGCCGTTCAAAGGCGATCACGAACCTGATCTTTCCTACATCGAATCGGCCAGCAAGGCGATCGCCCCCGTGCTCAAGCGCGGCGACCTGGTCATTCTTGAGTCGACCTCGCCAGTGGGCGCCACCGAACAGATGTCCGCATGGATGGCTGAGGCGCGCCCGGACCTGACGTTCCCGCAAAGTCACGGCGAAGCATCCGACATCCGCGTGGCGCACTGCCCTGAACGCGTGTTGCCCGGACATGTCTTGCGCGAACTGGTGCAGAACGACCGCGTAATCGGCGGCATGACGCCAGCCTGTTCGCAGGCAGCCGCCACCCTGTACCGTACTTTTGTGGAAGGTGAATGCGTCATTACCGATGCACGCACGGCAGAAATGTGCAAACTGACTGAAAACAGTTTCCGCGACGTGAATATTGCGTTCGCCAACGAGCTGTCGATGATTTGCGACAAGCAAAATGTCAATGTGTGGGAACTGATCCGATTGGCCAACCGTCACCCCCGCGTCAGCATCCTGCAGCCAGGGCCAGGCGTAGGCGGGCACTGCATCGCCGTCGATCCCTGGTTCATCGTCAGCCAATCGCCAGAACAGGCGCGCCTGATCCGTAGTGCGCGCGAAGTCAACGACAGCAAGCCAGAATGGGTCATGCAAAAGGCTAAAATCGCCGTTGCCGATTTCCTGCAGCGCTACCCGGACAAAACAGCACGTGATGTGACCATCGCCTGCCTCGGCCTGGCATTCAAACCCGATATCGACGATCTGCGGGAAAGCCCGGCATTGTCGATCACGCGCAGCATCGCTGCCAGCCATCCGGGAACGGTGCTGGCGGTAGAACCGAATATCAGCGCCCTGCCCGCCAAGCTGGCCGAGGCACTGACATTGACGGACGTCGATGAAGCTTTGCTGCGGGCGCAAATCGTGATCCTGCTGGTTGACCACAAGACGTTCAAGGCCATCCCGGCAAGCCGCCTGAGCGAGCATCTGGTAATCGATACGCGCGGTATCTGGCAAGGTTAAACATTGCTGCCGGAGTGCAGGCTCCGGCAACAATTTGTTTCAACCTCCTGGCTTGCGCCATACCTGCATTTAACGTATTGTCATCGCCGCGCCGGAATGCTCTGCAGGCGGAATCATGCCCGCATCGTCGCGGGCCTTCTCAAGTGCGCTGGCACAAGAAAATACCCGTGCTTGCGCACCGGTTGCATAAACAGCACTGCCAGCCGGCATTCAATTTTGCGCGAAGACATTATCATCGATGGAAGTATACTTTTTTTTATTCATCTTAATTGCTGCATTTTCGTTCAGCCGCAATGTAACGTCGCGCGTATCGTTTTTTGCGATTGGAATACTGCTGATCCTGTTCGCCGCCATGCGCGGCGAAGGGGTGGACCGAGATTATCACGGCTATCTGGAATATTACGGCTATATACTGGAGTCAGAGTTTAAAAACGTAGAGCCAACTTTCATTCTCATTGCAAGTCTGGCCGATCGTCTGTTCTCTTCCAGCCTGATGATTTTCTTCGTGTATGCTTTTCTGGGAGTGGGTACCAAGCTGTACGCGATTAATCAAATCACGCCGCACCGCAACCTGGCGCTGCTGGTTTATTACTCGATGTTTTTCATGCTACTGGAAATGACGCAGATCAGGGTCGGTGTCGCTGCAGGTTTCCTGTTGTTATGCATTCGCCCCATCCTGGAGCGCAATCTCAGGCGATTTTTGTTATTCTCATGCTTAGCATTTGTATTTCACTATTCCGCCATCGTTATTTTTCCGTTATATTTCCTGACTGGCAGCAGCAGCAGCTTGAAAAAATATGCCTGGCTGGTGCCAATCGGCCTGGCCATGTATTACATGGGAATAGACATTTTCAGCTCATTAAAGATGCTGCCGATTGATTTGATCCGGTTGAAAATCGAAAATTATACGGAACTTGCGTATTTTGATTCCGAAATCAATTTTCTCAATTTTCCATACGTAATGCGTTGCTGCATTGCCTATGCGTTGTATTGGCATATCGACACCCTGAAGCGGATAAACCCCTATATTTCGCTACTGCTGAAGATTTACTTTTTAGCGCTGTTTATATTTGCTGCCTTTGCTAGTGTCCCAGCAATCAGCTCGCGTACCAGTGAGCTTCTGCTTATCGTGGAAATCGTCCTGCTGCCGAATCTGGTATACCTGATCAAGGATCGGAGAATGGCGATAGGAACCATTATTGGCATTTGTTTCGCGTATCTGCTCTTTTCATTATTTTCAGCGAATCTGCTGGGGCCGTATTTCTAGAACGATGCTACTCCCTTCAAACAACGGCGCTACCCGAGCGTAATTTTACAGGCAATATCAACAATATATTTATGCGCTCAAGCTCAGTTATTGCAATTATCGTCAGTTATAATGGGGAGGAAAAAACCCGGGCAACCGTGCAGGCGCTGATGCCCCAGGTCGATTCCATCCTCATCGTCGACAACGGCTCCGATGCGCAATCAATGCGTACGCTGGACGAACTGGAAAAATGCGAACATGTGGCAATTATGCGACTTGGAAGCAATCGCGGTATCGGTTACGCGCTCAACGCTGGCTTACTCCATGCACAAGAGCAAGGCGCCGCCTGGGTGCTGACCATGGATCAGGATAGTGTCGCGGCACCAGGCATGGTCGGCGCCATGCTGGCGGCCCACGCGCGCGATACCGGCGCAATGTGCCTGTCACCCAACCTGGTGTTACATGGTGAAGCCAGGGCGGCCGTCCACGCTGGTACGGTAAAGTACGCTATTACCTCTGGCAACCTGGTCAACATGGACATCTATCGCAGCGTCGGCACTTACAATGAAGATTACTTCATCGATTGCATCGATATCGAATTTTCATTACGCGTCAGGCATGCTGGCTTTTCCATAACTAAAGTCGCCGATGCTGTGCTTTACCACGAACTTGGTGCGGCCCACCAGGTACCGAAATTATTCAAGCGCTACTACACGTTGCACTCGCCATTGCGACGTTATTATATGTACAGGAATTTTATGTATTTTTCGCAACAGTATATGCGATCCGATTTCCGCTTCACTTTGAAATTTGGTATTGCACACGGCATTTTATGCATGCTCGTGCTCTTTTACGACCCACAGCCGCGCGCCTCGCTGCGCATGATGGCCCGCGGCGTTCGCGATTTTTTTAGCGGAAAAGTCGGTGCCTATCCATTGGAGAAGAAATGAAAATTGGCTACGTTTGCACTAATTACAACAATACGCAATTTACACGCGCCGCCGTCGCTTCGCTGGCGAAAAACAACGACCATGAATATCAAATTGTTATTGTTGACAATAATTCCACGCCGGATAGCATCACGGCCCTGCACCGTCTGAAAGATGAGTTTCCGGACATAACCATTATTTTCAATCCGGAAAATTCCGGCTACTTCACCGGCCTGAATATCGGCATCAACCATTTACGCAGCCACCATAGCGATATTAATTACATGGTGGTCGGCAACAACGATCTAACCTTCCGGACGGATTTCTTGCAGTCGATCGCCCGCCACAAGGCGCTATTCCAAACCTATCCCGTGGTGTCGCCAGACGTCATCACCGTGGACGGCATACATCAGAACCCGCATGTAATTAATGGAATTAGCAAGTTCCGCGAACTCATGTACGATCTGTATTATTCCAACTACTACCTGGGCCGCTGCATCAAATGGGCCGCCTCCTTGACCCAGCGCATGAGTGATCGCCGCGATGAGGAACAGTGGGAGACCGGCCAGGTCGTCAACCAGGGTCACGGGTCTTGCTACATTCTCGGGCCGCTGTTTTTCGAGAAGCTGCAACTGTTGTGGGCGCCGACGTTCCTGATGGGCGAAGAATATTTCTTGAGCAAGCAGATCAACGATGCCGGCATGTCCATTTATTACGAGCCCGGCATCCAGGTGACCCATCACTGGCACGCGACGATTGAACAATTACCCAGCCGGGCGGTGTGGGAAATGGCCCGCAAGTCACATAAGACCTATCGGGAATATGTGAAAATTTTTTAATTCCCTGTCCTCCACGGGCAGTCCCACAATATAGTCAAATATCATACCTAGAGAGCAGCACGAATGAGAGAGTACCAAGTTTGCAGCAATTGCGTGATGGATACCACCGATACCCAGATCGTCTTTGACGAACATGGCGTATGTGACCATTGCCATGATTTCAACGATCATGTACTTCCCAACTGGCATCCGGACGCCGTGGGCGAGCGCGAATTCCAGGCGGTGGCCGACAAAATCAAGCTCGAAGGCCAAGGTAAGCCCTTCGATTGCATTCTAGGCATGAGCGGTGGACTCGACAGTTCTTATCTGCTGCACCTGGCGGTGAAAAAGTACGGCTTGCGTCCGTTGGTCTTCCACGTCGACGGCGGCTGGAATTCGGACATTGCCGTCAGCAATATCCAGATGCTGGTGGACGGCCTGGGCATGGATCTTTACACTGAGGTCATCAATTGGGAAGAGATGAAGGATCTGCAGCTGGCATTCTTCAAGTCCGGCGTGCCCCATCTGGATATTCCGCAAGACCACGCGTTTGTGGCAACGCTCTACCATTTCGCCAACAAACACAAGATCAAGTACATCTTAAATGGTGGCAATGTCTCGACCGAATGCGTACGCAATCCGCTAGACTGGCTCTATTACGGCACCGACTTGCGTCAGATTCGCGACATCCATGGCCGGTTCGGCAAGCGCAAGCTGAAGACCTTCCCCTTCAGCGGCATCCTGTTCCATAAGTTTTACCTGCGCTATATCAAGGGCGTGCGGGTAGTCAAACCGCTCGACTACATGCCATACAGCAAAAAGATCGCAATCGACACACTCGCCTCGACCTATGGCTGGCGGGCGTACCCGCAAAAACACTTCGAGTCCCGTTTTACCCGTTTCTACGAAGGTTACTGGCTGCCGACGCGCTTCGGCATGGATACGCGCCGCGTCCAATTCTCTAGCCTGATTCTGACCAAACAGATGACACGCGAAGAGGCGCTGAAGGAACTGAGCAAGCCGGCCCACAATCCGGCCACCATCGACGAAGAATTCGACTATATCGCCACCAAGCTGGATATCTCGAGTGACGAATTGCGCGATTGCATGAACTTGCCAAAAAAATCTTACCGCGACTACAATAACCAGCGCTTCCTCTTCAACCTGGGTGCGGCGATCCTGAAAAAACTGGGCGTGGAAAGGGCCATCAAACGATGATAGCGATCGTCAATTATGGCCTTGGCAACATTAGCGCCTTTGCCAACATCTACAAAAGCCTGGGCGTGCCATTCATACTGGCTGATACCGCGAGTCAGTTGTGCGACGCCAGCAAAATTATCCTGCCCGGCGTGGGTTCCTTCGATCACGCTATGCAATTGCTGCAGGCATCCGGTATGCGCGAGGAATTGAACCGCCTCGTGCTCGAAGAGAAGCGGCCGGTGCTGGGCATCTGTGTTGGCATGCAGATGCTCGCCCTCTCAAGCGACGAAGGCCGCGAAGCTGGGTTGGGTTGGATAGATGGCGCGGTCCGCAAGATCGATGCGACCCGTCCAGGCCACGAACTGCTGTTACCGCACATGGGCTGGAACAGTGTGCGCTCACTCAATGACAATGCTTTGCTCACCGGACTCGATATGGAATCGGAATTCTATTTCCTGCATTCCTATTACTTCGATTGCAACCGGGCCGGCGACGCCTTCGCCGATGTCGAGTATGGCACCCGCTTCGTCTGCGGCGTGAATCACGAAAACATTTACGGCGTCCAGTTTCACCCTGAGAAAAGCCACCGTAACGGCGTGCGGCTACTCAAAAATTTTGCGGAGTTATAAGCCATGCTCAGAGCCAGAATCATTCCCTGCCTGCTGTTAAAGGATGGCGGCTTGGTCAAGTCCGTCAAATTCAAGGATCACAAATACGTCGGCGATCCTATCAATGCGGTCAAGATCTTTAACGAGAAGGAAGTCGATGAGATCGTTGTACTCGACATCGACGCCAGTGCCGAAGGACGCGAACCGAATTATCGGCTGATCGAGAACCTTGCACGCGAGTGCCGCATGCCCTTGTGTTATGGCGGCGGCATCAAAACGGTACAACAGGCAAACCGTATCTTTGCACTGGGCGTGGAAAAAATCGCCATCAGTTCGGCGGCAGTGTCCGATATCGGACTGGTCAGCGCATTAGCGGCTGAAGTCGGTTCGCAAAGCGTGGTGGTCATCCTGGACGTCAAGAAGCGATCGTTCGGCCGTGGTTATGAAATCTATATCAACAATGGAAAAACCGGCACCGGCCTGTCGCCTGTCGAATTTTGCAAACAACTACAGGAACACGGCGTCGGCGAAATTTGCCTCAATGCCATCGATCGCGATGGCATGATGGAAGGCTATGACCTCGATCTGATCAGTGCCGTGCACAAGTGCGTCAAAGTACCGATGACGGTGCTTGGTGGCGCCGGTTCGCTGGACCACATCAAGGACATGATCGCCCGCTTCGGCATCATCGGCGTGGCTGCTGGCAGCTTGTTCGTCTTCAAGGGAGCGTACAAGGCTGTCCTCATCAGCTATCCATCACGCCAGGAACGCGGCTTGCTGTGACCGTGTACAGCGCCGCCACACCGTTCCAGCCCTACCCACTATTTTATGCATTGGTAATTTTGTGAAACAGATCCTTCAAGACATGGCAAATGGCACCACCTCGCTCGTCGAGGCCCCCGCCCCTGCCCCTTCCAGCGGTAGCCTGAACATTTTCACCACGGTGTCGCTCATTTCCGCAGGTACCGAACGCATGTTGGTCGGGTTCGGCAAGGCATCGATGCTGGACAAGGCACGCCAGCAGCCAGACAAAGTCAAAATGGTGCTGGAAAAAGTCGCCACGGATGGCCTGATGACCACCATCGATGCGGTACGCTCGAAACTGGCCCAGCCATTACCTCTCGGCTATTGCAACGTGGGCGTGGTGGCAGAAACCGGCTCGCGCGTGAGCGGCTTCAAACCGGGAGACCGCGTCGTGTCGAACGGGCCACATGCTGATATCGTCAAGGTTCCCATGAACCTGTGCGCGCGCATCCCCGACACCGTAAGCGATGAAGCCGCGGCCTTCGTGGTAGTGGCCAGCATCGGCTTGCAAGGCATGCGCCTTGCGCAGCCCACACTGGGCGAAAGCTTTGTCGTCACCGGCGTCGGCCTGATCGGCCTGCTGACCGTGCAACTGCTGCGCGCACATGGCTGCCGCGTGCTGGCAATCGACTTCGACGAATCGAAGCTGGCCCTGGCACGCCAGTTCGGCGCTGCCACCTGCAATCCGGGCCGTGGTGAAGACCCGGTAGCGGCCGGCATGGCATTCAGCCGCGGCCAGGGCGTCGATGGCGTCATCATTACCGCATCGACCAAGTCCAATGACCCGTTGTCGCAGGCGGCGCGCATGTGCCGCAAGCGCGGCCGCATCGTGCTCGTTGGCGTGATCGGTCTGGAAATGAGCCGCGCCGACTTTTATGAAAAGGAATTGAGCTTCCAGGTATCATGTTCCTATGGTCCAGGCCGCTATGACCCCAACTACGAAGAGCGAGGCCAGGATTATCCGCTCGGCTTCGTGCGCTGGACCGAACAGCGCAATTTCGAGGCGGTGCTTGACATGCTGGCCAGCGGCCAGCTCGATGTCGCGCCCCTGATCACCCACCGCTTCGCCTTCGAAGATGCTCCTAGCGCTTATCAGGCATTGACGGACGACAAGGCGGGCCTGGGTATTCTGCTTCAATACCCGTCGCCAACGGCTGAGCGCGTCAAGCGTCAGGTAACCCTGGCACCGAACACCACCTTCCAGGCGGAACGCCCGGTACTCGGTTTCATTGGTGCAGGCAACTACGCTTCGCGCGTGTTGATTCCCGCTTTCAAGGCCGCAGGCGCACAATTTCACAGCATCGTTACCTCTGGCGGTATCAACAGCGTTATTCACGGTCAGAAAAGCGGCTTTGCCGAGGCATCAACCGATGTCGGCGCCATGCTGTCCATCGCCGCCATCAATACGGTAGCGATCGTCACCCGCCACGATACGCACGCGCAACTGGTGTCACAATCGCTGGCGGCCGGCAAGCACGTCTTCGTTGAGAAACCGCTGGCCATCGGACACGATGAGCTGCAGCAGGTCCGCACCGCCTACGATACAGCCCACGGCAGCGGTAGTGGGCCACAGTTGATGATCGGCTTCAACCGCCGCTTCTCGCCGCAAGTGCAAAAGATGAAATCGCTGCTGGCCTCGGTCGCCGAACCGAAATCATTCATCATGACGATGAACGCGGGGGCAATCCCGGCCAATCACTGGACCCAGGACAATGCCGTGGGCGGGGGCCGCATCATCGGCGAAGCCTGTCATTTCATCGATCTGATGCGCTTCCTGGCAGGCAGCGAAATCATCTCGGTGCAGGCGCGCCGCATGGGCGACGCGCCCGGCGTGGCAATTACTGAAGACAAGGCATCGATCACGTTGGGCTTCGCCGATGGGTCTTTCGGCACCATCATGTATCTGGCAAACGGCGCCGCCAACTACCCGAAGGAACGGGTGGAAGTGTTTACGTCGGGCCGCGTCCTACAACTCGACAATTTCCGCAAACTCAAGGGCTTTGGCTGGCCGGGATTTTCGCGCATGAACCTGTGGAAGCAGGACAAGGGGCAGCAGCAATGCGCGGCGGCCTTCCTGGCTGCGGTACAAAGCGGCGTGCCGGCGATCGCTCCGGCGGACATTTTCGAAGTGGCGCGCGTCACCATCGAGGTTGCCGAATTATTGCGCCAACAATGAGATTGCACCACATGAGCTTACGTACCCGATCCCAGGGGGAATTCCGTTGAAGCCCGGCCTGCTACTCTACTGGCATACGTTGCGCCACCTGAAACCGGTGCAATTTTATGGCCGGCTGCTGTTTCGCATGCGCCGTCCACGCCCGGACCTGCGCACCGCGCCGCCGCTACGTCCGCTTGCCGGTACCTGGCAACTGGCGGCCCGGCGCGATCCCAGCCTGACCGGGGACGATACATTCTGCTTTCTCGGCCAGAAGCACGAGCTGTGCGCCATCAATGGCTGGAATGACGGCACGCTGGACAAGTTGTGGCTGTACAACCTGCACTATTTTGATACCCTCAACGCCAGCAATAATATGGCGTTGACAGCACAGCACCAGCGCCTGCTGACGCGCTGGATCGAGGCGAATCCCCCTGGCCATGGTAATGGATGGGAACCGTATCCTATGTCCTTGCGCATCGTCAACTGGATCAAATGGGCGCTGGCGGGGAATACGCTCGATACACAGCAGCTCAACAGCCTGGCGGTACAAGTGCGCTGGCTGGCCGGACGCCTGGAGATCCATTTGCTGGGCAATCACCTGTTCGCCAATGCCAAGGCGCTGCTGTTCGCCAGTCAGTTCTTTATGGGACCGGAGGCCGATGCCTGGCGTGTTACGGCGCTGCGCATCCTGGCGCGCGAAGTACCCGAACAGATCCTGGCCGATGGCGCGCACTTCGAACTGAGCACGATGTACCACGTGCTGGCCCTGGAAGACATGCTGGATCTTGTGAATCTGGCGCAAGCGTTTGACGCGCTCGACGGCCAAGCCAGCGACTGGCGCAGCCGCATTCCGGCAATGCAATCCTGGCTAGCCATGCTCAGCCATCCTGACGGTGGAATCGGTTTCTTCAACGATGCCGCTTTTGGCATCGCCGTGGAAACGGCCGAACTGGCGCGCTATGCAGACAGCCTCTGCTGCCCTGTGCCGCCAATGCCCGCCGACGGCGTCACCCACCTCGCGGCCAGTGGCTACCTGCGCCTGCAACAAGGGATGTCCGTGCTGCTGCTCGACGCCGCCGCCGTTGGTCCGGACTACCTTCCCGGTCATGCGCATGCGGACACATTGTCATTCGAATGGTCGCTGTCCGGCCAGCGCCTGCTGGTCAACAGTGGCACTTCGCAGTATGGGCTGGGCGCCGAACGCTTGCGTCAACGAGGTACCGCCGCGCACAATACCGTGCAAATAGACGGCACCGATTCGTCCGAGGTCTGGAGCGGCTTTCGCGTGGCGCGCCGCGCCTATCCGCACGATATCCGCATTGATGCACCGGGTCCTGTCTTGGGTATCAGCTGCACGCACGATGGCTACCTGCGCCTGCCAGGAAAAAATATCCACCGTCGTCACTGGCGCCTGGCAGCAGGCGAGCTCGCCGTCCACGATCGCGTGAGCGGCCCGTTCCGCCTTGCCGAAGCGTTTTTCCACCTGCATCCGGCAATCCGTGTGGCGCCCGGCGCTGACCGGCAACAATGCATGCTGTTGCTGCCCGATGATAGCACCGTGCATGTCACCATCGACCAAGGCACCCTCAGCGTGCAGCCTGACCATTGGCATCCGCGCTTTGGTGTCAGTGAGGAAACGCATTGCCTTCGTATCCGCTTTGAAGGCGCGGATCTGACTACCCGCTTCAGCTGGAACTATCCATGAGAATTTTAGTTTTAAGTTTTTATTATCCGCCCGACCTCGGTCCCGGCCCGTTCAGAGCATCGGCGCTGGTCGAGGCGCTACGCGAAATTTTGCCGGCTGACACGCATATCGACGTCGTCACGACCATGCCGAACCGCTACAGCGGCTTTAACGCGGCCGCGCCGGCACTGGAAGAGCTTCCTGGTCTGACGTTGCACCGTATCAACTTGCCCGCACACCAGAGCGGCATGCTGGATCAGTCAAAGGCTTTTCTCACCTACGCCCGCAACGCCGTCAAGATAGCCCGTCAAAACAAGTACGATCTGGTCCTGGCCACCTCGTCGCGCCTGATGACGGCTGCACTGGGCGCATGGATCAGCCGTCGCACGAGCGCATGCCTGTACCTCGATATCCGCGACATTTTTGTCGATACCATCAAGGATGTGCTGCCGAAACGCTTTGCGCGCGTGGCCAAGCCCCTGTTCTCGGTATTGGAAGGCTGGACCATGCGCCGTGCCAGCAAAATCAACCTGGTCTCGGCCGGCTTCGGCGAATACTTTTCGACGCGCTATCCGCGCCAGCCCTACTCCTTCTTCACCAATGGCATCGACGATGAGTTCCTGCCCGAGGCTCTGCCGCTGGCCGCGCCCGCACAAGAAAAGAGTGGCAAAATCCTGTCAGTACTGTATGCCGGCAATATCGGGGAAGGCCAGGGTTTGCACACGATACTGCCGCCGCTGGCGGCACGCATGCACGGACGCCTGCATTTCAACGTGATTGGCGACGGCGGACGGCGTGCCGCCTTGCAGGCAGCGTTGGCACAAGCCCGCGTGGACAACGTGACGCTGATGGCGCCGATGAAGCGCAGTGAACTGATTGCTGCCTACCGCGACGCCGACGTCCTGTTTGTACATTTGAATGACTATGCCGCCTTCAAAAAGGTGCTGCCGTCCAAATTGTTCGAATATGGAGCGATCGGCAAGCCCATCTGGGCAGGCGTGGACGGCTACGCGGCTCAATTTGTGGCCACCGAAATCCCTAACGCCGCCGTGTTTTATCCCTGCGACGTGGATGCCGCAGTGAACGCGTTTGACAGCCTGCGCCTGCACGACATGCCGCGTCCCGAATTTATCACCAAGTTCTCCAGAAAAAACATCGTACGGGCGATGGCGCGCGACATTGTGACGCTGCTGCCACCCGCAGCAGGTGAGTGCGGCGCGGCGCGGCAGATCGTTGACGTACAGAATTAACACATACATGAAAAAAATACTCGTAACGGGCGCCAGCGGCTTTGTCGGCTCTGCGCTTTGCCAGACACTCATCTCCCGCGGCTGGCCCGTGACGGGATCGGTGCGCGTGAAAAGCGCACCTTTCCACTACGCCAGCGGCGCCCTGAGCGCCAGCACCGACTGGTCCGGGGCACTCGACGATTGCACCTGCGTCATCCATCTGGCAGCGCGCGTGCATGTGATGAAAGAATCGGCCGCCGATGCGCTGGCGGCATACCGCGCCGTGAACGTGGACGCGACCATGCATCTGGCGCGCCAGGCCGCTGCGTCCGGTGTGCGGCGCTTCATCTTCGTCAGCAGCATCAAGGTCAATGGCGAAGCGAGCGGCAAACATCCGTTCCGCGCCAGCGATGCACCGGCGCCGTGCGACCCATATGGCCAATCGAAAATGGAAGCCGAGCAGCAACTGCAGGCATTTGCCGCCACCAGCGGCATGGAACTGGTAATCGTTCGCCCCCCCCTCGTCTATGGGCCGGGTGTGCGCGCCAATTTTCAACGCCTGATGGAGCTGATCAAGTCTGGCTGGCCGCTGCCCTTCGGCGCGGTCGGCAACCGGCGCAGCATGGTAGCGCTGGACAATCTGATCGATCTGCTGCTGCTGTGCTGCACGCATCCAAAGGCGCCAGGCGCGGTCCTGCTGGTGTCCGATGACCATGATGTGAGCACAGCCGAGCTGATACGCATGCTGGCGGCCCCCATGGGGCGCCGCGCGCGTCTGCTGGCCGTGCCGACCTCGTTGATGCGCGTGGCAGCGGCAGCCATCGGAAAATCCGCGCAGGCAGACCGCGTGCTCGGATCGCTCCAGATCGATGTGGCACCGACCAGGCGTTTGCTCGACTGGCATCCACCTGTTGCGATGCAAGCCGCATTGAACCAGACAGTGACCGCCTTCCTGAACCATATCAAGAGCTGATAAACATGAAAAGACTGTTCGATTTACTATTGGCGCTATGCGCATTGCTGGTACTGCTGCTTCCGTTTATCATCGTGGCACTGCTGGTCAAGGCCACATCCAGCGGACCCGCGCTATACTGGTCCGACCGAGTCGGGCGCCACAACCGGTTGTTCCGCATGCCCAAGTTCCGTACCATGCGCGTCGACACACCAGCGGTGGCTACCCACCTGTTAACCGACCCGGCCAGATTTCTGACGCCGCCAGGTTCCTTCCTGCGCAAGTCAAGCCTGGATGAGTTACCACAGTTGTGGAGCATCCTGTGCGGCGATATGAGTTTCGTCGGCCCCCGTCCCGCGCTATTCAACCAGCAGGATCTGATTGAGCTGCGCACGCGCTACGGCGTTGATAAGCTGTTGCCGGGGCTCACAGGATGGGCTCAAATCAACGGTCGCGATGAATTGCCCATCCCCGAAAAGGTGAGCCTTGATGTCGAATACATGCAACGCCAATCGTTTGTGACCGATCTACACATCATTCTGCGGACCTTTCTGAAAGTCGTCCGACGGGACGGCATCGTGCACTGAGGCATCGCCCGGTGAACGGAACAGACCAAGCCACGCATCGCCATTGCGACAAGCGGCACCTTTAAAAAACAGGCACATGAAAAAATTTATAGTACTACCGAGGTTTCAAAAACAGCTGATCGCCATCATGGCCGACATGTTTTTTTTGCCACTAACCTTTGCCTTGGCGCTACTGCTGCGTTACGACACCGCCAGTCTGGCGCTATTTTCACAGTACCTGTGGCTGATCCTCGCGGCCCCCCTGATTTCAGTGCCCGTGTTCATCCGGCTCGGCCTGTACCGTGCCGTGGTGCGCTTCATTGACCACAAAATTGTGTACGTGGTCATCCTCGGCGTCACCATTTCTGTGGCTGTATTGGTGGCAATGGCAGCATTCGCTTCGCACATGGTGGGCTATTCCCGTGGCGTATTTGGAATTTACTGGATCAGCGCCATTACCTACGTGGTGGCAAGCCGTTTTGTGGCGCGCGGAATGCTGCGCCACACCAATGCCGAGAACGATATTGTCAAAGTGGCGATTTACGGTGCGGGCAAGGCGGGTAGCCAGTTGGCTAGCGCTTTACGCGCCGGCAATGAATACCTTCCCGTCGCATTTATCGACGACAAGCCTGAATTAAAAGGCGCAATAATCGCCGGCATCAAGGTACATTCTGCAGCCTCGTTAAGCCAGCTAATCGAAAAAAATGGCATTAGCGACATCTTGCTCGCCATGCCCTCACTGAGCAAAAGCCAGCAAAAACGCATCCTCGACCAGCTCGAACGCTTCAAGATCAAGATCAAGGTGACCCCTCCCATTGCCAGCCTGATCACTGGCGAGCTGCGCGTGCAGGATGTGCGCGATATCGAAATCGAAGACTTGCTGGGACGCGACCCGGTCGCCCCAGATGCCTGCCTGATCGCCAGCGGCATCACGGGCAAGGCCGTGATGGTGACGGGTGCCGGCGGCTCGATTGGCTCGGAACTGTGTCGCCAAATCATCAGTTTGCGTCCCAGCCGGCTGCTCCTGCTGGACATGTCCGAATTTGCGCTGTATTCGATCAAGCAGGAACTGAAAGGCCTGAAAACTGCGCAAGGACTAAAGGTAGAACTGCTGCCGTTCCTCGGTTCGGTGCTGGAGACTGAAAAGTGCACCGCCATCCTGAAGACCTTTGCCATTGACACCATTTACCACGCTGCCGCCTACAAGCATGTGCCGCTGGTCGAGCACAATCCGATCGCTGGCGTACGCAACAATGTCTTTGGAACCTGGAGTATCGCCCAGGCAGCAATCGCGGCCAATGTGAAGTCGTTTGTCCTGATCTCCACCGACAAGGCGGTGCGTCCGACCAATGTCATGGGCGCCACCAAGCGATTCGCGGAACTGATTTTGCAAGCATTATCCCGCGAGCAAGAAAACACGCGTTTCTGCATGGTCCGTTTTGGCAATGTGCTCGGTTCCTCAGGCTCAGTCGTGCCGCTCTTTCGTCAGCAGATCATCCAGGGCGGGCCGATCACCCTGACCCATCCGGAAATCACGCGCTACTTCATGACCATCCCTGAGGCCGCTCAGTTGGTTCTGCAGGCGGGAGCGATGGGCGAAGGCGGCGACGTCTTTGTGCTCGACATGGGCGAACCAGTAAGAATCATGGATCTGGCCGAGCGCATGGTGCACCTGAGCGGGCTGGAAGTGAAAAGCAAGTCGGCGCCCGATGGCATCGATATCCAGCATGTGGGGCTGCGTCCGGGTGAAAAACTCTACGAGGAGTTACTGATCGGCGATAACGTGGAGGGAACCGAACATCCATTGATCATGCGTGCCCAGGAAGCGGAAATTCCCTGGGCCGAGCTGCACCCCTTGCTGGAACAACTCGACCATTGCTGCGTCCGCTTCGAATACGACCAGGTACGCGCCTTGCTGTTGCGCGCAGTGCACGAATACGCGCCTCAGTGCGGCATCGAAGACCTGATCTGGCTGGAACGTCAGAAATTCGGCACAGCTGGCAAGCCCGACCTTTCCTAAAACAAATTCCGGCGCCGCCAGCGGCGACCGGGCCAACAATAGGCAACGCGTGGCTCTTTTCATATCTCATGTCGCCTGGCAAGCCGAGTCAATCCACCCGTGACATTCCATCAACTGCATCGGCCTGCATCAGGTTGCTCGTGTATTTTCGTACGCTCTCAACTTCGAAAAAGCAGCTATCTCGTTTATACTGTGGCTGAAATGACCGGATTAAATATTTCTATTTTCCAACAAAAAACATTCTCTCTTTCTTGATTACCAATCAATTTCGCATTAAACCAGCAAAGAAAATTATGATAAAAGTAAATGAATTCAAAATTAACAACGAGGATGAAAATTCGGGCATTTCATTTACGCAGCTGATCATGGTGTTCTGGCGTGAGCGCCGGATGATTTCTGCTATTACGCTGGCAGCGACCGCAGTCGGGATCGGTTTCACCTTGGCATTTCCTACCTATACCAGCGTTGGCTATCTGCAAATCGGCTCAAGCCTCCCCATCCAGCTGGAATCCAAAAAAGACGTCGAGGCAGCGCAGGGCATCACGATCTCGGATTACAAACGCTATTCTGCAGCATTCAATACCAGCGAACGATTCAACGATTTTATCCAGGAATATAAAATCGAAAACCAAACTGGCATTGATCAATTACGCGGTGCATTCTCTTCGCGCAAAGGAATTACCTCAAATATAGAACCAGTCTATCCATTTACCAAAATCGATGCAAAAGACTTGGTCATGGAACAGCCGAAAAATGGCAGCAACAACATTATTGGCGTTCTGATTCGTTACGAAGATAAGGATCCGGCAATTGCCAAAAATATGGTGGAAACACTTGGCCGCTATACCCTCGACAGCATTATGTATATCTTCTATGCAGATTTTTTGCGCTACAGGTTGAGTGAAATCGAGGCAAAGATCATTCGCCTTGAAAATAGCATTATTGAAAACAACATGGATCTGCAAGAGTATGAACGCAAAAGCGTCGACTTGAAAAAGATCATTGCACGCCACCCGGAGGCCAACAACACCGGCATTCAGGCGATCGTTTCGGTGACGGAAGAGAACGCCCGCTTCCTGGCACCCAGAACGCAGCTGATGACCACTGAAGTCCAAATGTCGGAAGCCAACGAAAAAAACATCCGCGCCCGGCACAATGAAATCCAATACCGAATCTTGCGTGAGTATTATCTGCTGGCCAAAAAGGCTCTGGACAGCACCCGGTCCGGTGAAACGATGTTACACGCCATGACAACGATTAGCGATACCGTGTTCAAGAACAAGAATTTAAAAGATGAAAACGTTCAGAAAGTTTACAATAAAATCTCGATGGAGAATAAGGAAGCGATCAGCGTCTTCCATGAACAAAGCCGCTTTATCGCTGGCCCGAGCCTGCCGCAGAATCGCTCCACCAGCCTGTCCAAAGTGGCCATCATCAGCTTTATGGCCGGCCTGATTCTTTCTTTAATCCTGGCTTTTGGTCGTGACCTGCTGGCGGCTAACCGCAATAAGCAGCAAGATTAACAACGACTAACAACACCGTAGCGAGCGGAAGGAAGTTGTGGTTGAGAAGCGCAACCGTACGAGGGTACAGTGGGCATCGCAAACCGCAAATTCCGACGCGCAGTAGGTTTTGATAGACGTTCTCAGCAATTTAAAAGAAGTGGCATTGCATCGGGAATGCAGCTGTTCAGTGCCATGCCTTGCAGTATTGCCAGGCTCCCGCGGCAGGCAAGTATGCGTTCCCCAAAAAAAACAGCCAGCCTTTCAGGCTGGCTGCTGTTGATGCGGCCGCAGGTGGATCCACGCTGTCGAAGAGCCTCCCCTTGCATGGTCTTTCCGAGGTACTGTGCCCGTGCTCTTCGCACTTTGGGCATCCACGGTGCCACAGGTCATCACCCCGGCGCGCCCAGTGCGCTCGCGTTCGTGGCCCATCTGAGATCTCTGTGCTACCGGTTAAGTCGGCCGGATACGGCTTCCTGCTCATACCATTAGCTGGCACGTCAACCCATCGCCTGCGTCGTTTGCCCGCAAAACGTTAATCGGCTTCTGAAACGCCGGAACCAGACCCTGGCCCGGCATGATAGCCACGTGCCTGACGACGCCGGGCCAATCGCTGGCTACTTCGGCAAACCGCCCAACAATGCCGCAATCTTTTGCTTTGGTTTCGCTGGCGGCAAATTGGCGTTGCTGACCACTGGCGCGGTAGCTTTCGCCGGCTCATACGGCTTCAGGAACCACGGATCGGCCTTTTCGCGGCGGGCGCCGGGACCAAAGGCGGGACGCGTACCGCGCTCGGCAGTGCGGCTGTCGCGGCTTTCAGCGCCATGACGGCTGTCGGCCGGGCGGGCGGGACGGGACTCGCCCGCTTCGCTGCGGCGCGGCGGACGGCGCTCGCTGTCGCTGCCACGCGCAGGCGCTGGCGAGAAGCCCGCCAGTTCGCCGCGCTTGATGCTTTGCTTGATGAGCTTTTCGATGTCGGCCAGCAAGCGCTCGTCTTTATCCGAATAGATCGAGATGGCATCGCCCGAAGCGCCGGCGCGGCCCGTGCGGCCGATGCGGTGCACATAATCTTCCGCGTTGTACGGCAAGTCGAAGTTGATGACGCAAGGCAGGTCGGAGATATCCAGGCCGCGCGCCGCCACATCGGTAGCGACCAGCACGTCGATCTCACCCTTCTTGAACGCTTCCAGCGCCGCCATGCGTTCCTGCTGGCTCTTGTCGCCGTGAATCGCGGTGGCGCTCATGCCTTCCTGTTCCAGCACGCGGGCCAGGCGCGAAGCGCCGATCTTGGTATTCGAGAAAACGATGACCTGCTTCAAGTCGCGCTGGCGCAACAGATGCGCTACCAAGGCGTGCTTCTGGTCTTCCGGCACCTTGTAGACCACTTGCGTGACCTTGTCGGCCGTCTGGTTGCTGCGCGCCACTTCGATCGTCAGCGGATCGTTGAGGAAAGTCGCGGCCAGCTTTTTGATCTCTGGCGAGAACGTGGCCGAGAACATCAGGTTCTGGCGCTGCTTCGGCAGCAAATTGATAATGCGCTGCAAGTCCGGCAGGAAGCCCATGTCCAGCATGCGGTCGGCTTCATCCATGACCAGCATCTGCACCTGCCCCAGGCTGATGTTCTTTTGCTCGATATGGTCGAGCAGACGGCCTGGCGTGGCAATGACGATTTCCACGCCGCCACGCAGGATGACGGTCTGCGGTTTCATGTCCATGCCGCCGAAGACGACGGTCGAGCGCAGCGGCGTGTGCTTGGCGTAAGCCTTGACGTTTTCGGCGACCTGCACCGCCAGTTCGCGCGTCGGCGTGAGGATCAGCGCGCGCACCGGATGGCGAGCGGGCGACATGCTGCTGCTGGCATGGGCCAGCAGCAACTGGATGATCGGCAGCGAGAAGCCGGCCGTCTTGCCCGTACCCGTCTGCGCGGCGCCCATCACATCGCGGCCTTGCAGCACCACGGGAATGGCCTGTTCCTGGATCGGCGTCGGATGGGTATAGCCTTGCTCGGCCAGGGCGCGCTGGATTTCAGGCGCGAGGCCAAAGTCGGCGAAAGTCAGGGAGGGAGCAGCGGATGCGGCAGGTGCAGGTGCGGCGGCAGGCGCCACTTCAGGGGCAATCGCCGGGCTAGGCGTAGGAGTCGATTCGGTTTCAGACATAAATTTTCTGGTGTGCCTCCGCACTGCGGAAGCCATGCTTTCTCAATAAACAACATTTCTGGGCACAGGCAGCTCCGTCTTGCAAGCCATGGATCATCGTTCTTGCGGCACTTCCGTGCTCCGGGACATGCTGTAGGGCGTATGCGGGAGCATCGGGGAAGTGTGCTGCGATGGCGGCGGAGATCGCGCCGGCGGAACATCGCGCGCAGAAGATACAATATCAGTGCTGTAAACGATACCCTAAATCACCGCAACTGTACACGGAAACCGTGATTTTTGAGCAAAAAGCGTTCCAGCAATGCGCCGCCGGAATGCCGTATGATGCCAGCTCCGCCGTCCCTTGCCGCTACCATGCCCACCCCGCCCGTCCCCCTTGATCCGCCTCCGCAGCCTCCCGGCAAACCGGGCAATGACGAGTGCTGCCACAGTGGCTGCACCTTTTGCGTGCTGGAGATGTACCAGGAAGACCTGGCCGCCTATGAGGACGCCCTGCGGGCATGGCAGCACCGCCAGGAAGCCGCTGCCGCTGCGTCCGCCAAAGGCAGCAAGCCCGCGCGCAAGAAGGCCTGACGGCGGCGGATAACACCGTGGCGCGGACAGGGCGCATGCGGCAATCCTGCTATAGGAGCAACGCCACCGCCCGCAACTGGCGTGGCAGTGTCCGTTGCGGCAGGGCCGCCGGGGCCGTGCGCATTCCAGGCTGGCCCTCACGGCGGTCAGCAGTTGCGGATCGCCGCCTTTTAAAAGCTTTCCCACTCATCGGCCGGTGCGCTGCTGCGCGCCGCGCTGACCAGCTTGCGGGGCGCCATTGTCGGCACCGTCGCAGTAACCGCCTTGACGGCCGGGCGCTGCTGTTTGACGGTCGCGCTGGCAGCGCCCGCCGCATGGGAGGCGTCGAGCTTGAAGACGCTGACCACCTCGCTCAAGCTGGCTGCCTGCTCCTGCATCGATTCCGCCGCTGCGGCAGCCTCTTCCACCAGGGCCGCATTTTGCTGCGTCACCTGGTCCATCTGGGCGATCGCCTGGTTGACTTGCTCGATGCCGGCGCTCTGTTCGCTGCTGGCAGCCGTGATTTCACTCATGATGTCCGTCACGCGGGTAATGCTGGCAACGATGTCATCCATCGTGCGGCCCGCCTGGTCCACCAGCCTGGAACCCTCCTCGACCTTCTCGACGGAATCGCCGATCAAGACCTTGATATCCTTGGCCGCCGCCGCCGAACGCTGCGCCAGGTTGCGCACTTCGGTAGCCACCACGGCAAAGCCACGGCCCTGCTCGCCTGCGCGCGCCGCCTCGACGGCCGCGTTCAGCGCCAGGATATTCGTCTGGAAGGCAATCCCGTCGATGACGGCGATGATGTCGACGATCTTGCGCGACGAGGCATTGATCGACGCCATCGTGCCCACCACTTCGCTGACCACCTTGCCGCCCTCGATGGCGATGCTCGACGAGCTCAGCGCCATGGTATTGGCCTGGCGTGCATTGTCCGCGTTCTGCTTCACGGTCGACGTCAGTTCCTCCATCGACGAGGCGGTTTCTTCCAGCGAACTGGCCTGCTCTTCCGTACGCGACGACAGATCCTGGTTGCCGGCGGCGATCTGGCTCGACGCCGTGGCAATGGTATCGGTGCCGCTGCGCACCTGTCCCACCAGGCGTTGCAGGCTGGCATTCATATCCTTCAGGGCCAGCATCAATTGCCCCGTTTCATCCTGCGACTGGATGACGATGTGCGCCGTCAAATCGCCCGCCGCTACCTGGCGCGCCACGCCGACGGCCTCGATCAGCGGACGCGACACGCTGCGCGCCACCCACAGGGCCAGCAGCATGCCGACGGCGACGATACCCACCAGCAGGCCGATCAGGGTGGCGCGCGCGGTGGCATAGGTCGCGTCGGCGCCGGCGCTCGAGCGCACGCCGCCGTCGGAGTTGATTGCCACCAATTTATCCAGCTCCACCATCATGTCCGTCATGACCTTCGCCGACTGGCCCACTGCAAGCGCGCGCGCCTCCTCCTTCTTCATCTCGCGCGACAGGCCCAGCATGGTCGCATGCAGGCGCATGAATTCATCGTTGAGCAGCATGAAACGCTCGAATATCTCCTTCTCGCCCGGCTCCGAAATCAAGGTACGGTATTTGTCACCGTCCGCCTTCAGCTTGCTCTGGGTTTCCGTCATGCGCGTTTCATTGAGCACCATGTCGGAATCCTGCGCGGCCAGCATGTGCGCCAGTTCCCAGCGGCGGAAATCGCTGACATCGCTGCGCATGTTCATGGCGGCCAGCACGCTGGGCATCCAGTTGGCCGACAGGTCGGTCGACGCGTCATTGATGCGCGCCATGGAAAAGATGGCCGACACGCCCAGCGCCGCCGTCAGCAGCAGCACGGCGCCAAACGACAAGATCAGCTTGATGGCAATTTTCAGATCATAGAACCATTTCATGCGTTGCATCCTTATTAGTCATACGGGACAAGACAGGCGCGTGCACCGGCAGGGCACGGCACAGCCCATGCAGCAAATGGACCGGCGCCACACAAGGGCATCCCGGCCGGCCGGCGGCAAAACCGCCGCCGCACCAGCACGCGACAAGCACACATGCCGGGACGCAAGTCAAATTTCCGCACTGCAACATTTTATCACTGCCGCTCCGGGCGCAGCATGGTTTGATCAGTTCACGCAGCCAAAGTTCGCTGGATGCCGCCATCGTGTCGCATTTTTGACAAACCACTGTTATTTCCGTGTGGAAATATTAAAAGCCAGCGTAGGAGTCGGATGACACGAGGCTATGTTCCTAGCCTACATAAGCGCGTCGGCTCATCCGATGTCGGCCTGCGCCTCCGCGTTTTATAGTGGATACAACATTCAGCACAACGCTAGCAAGCCAGAAAAGCAGCGCCATCCAACAAAATCAGAAGACGAGGCCATATCATGTACAAAGCTTATAGCAACCTGACACCAGCAACCAACAATGCCGTGCAGCATGACTGGCAAGCCGCCCCAAGCCGGGCGCCGGCTACGCCCATGATCAGCATCACTGGCGCCCAACAGAACGAATTGCTGCGCGCCTTGTCGCGCACCGATCTGGAACGCCTGTTTTGCCAGCTGGAACTGGTGGCTCTGCCTGCCGGCAAGCATCTGTTCGATTGTGGCGGCAAGATCGAGTACACGTATTTCCCGACCAATGCCATCGTTTCCCTGCTGTATGTCATGGAAGACGGCGCCACTACGGAGATCGCCGTGATCGGCCGCGAAGGCGTGGCGGGCGTGGTGCTGTATGAAGCCGAGCGCGCCACCTGCACGGCCATCGTGCAAAGCGCCGGCTACGGTTACCGCCTGAAAACGGCTTTCCTGCGTGAAGTGTTCCAGGAAGGGGGCGCCCTGGCGCAATTGCTGATGCGCTACACCAGTGCCATGTTTGCGCAAATGGCGCAGAACGTGGTGGGCGGACGCCATTGCAGCATTGAACAAAAGCTGTGCCGCTGGCTGCTCGACCGTCTCGACCGCTCGCTGTCGAACGAGCTGAAAGTCACGCAAGACACGATGGCCAACATGCTGGGCGTGCGCCGCGAAAGCGTCACCGTCACGGCCCGCAAACTGCAGGACGAAGGCTTGATCCAGTACCGTCGCGGCACCGTGGAAGTGCTGGACCGTGAAGGCCTGGAAGTGGCCGCCGGCAATTGCTACAAGGCAGCGCGTGCAGGCTTCGAGCAATTCCGCAGCGGTATCAGCGCCCACAATTAAGCACCAGCATCGGCGCGGCGGCAGGTGTTGCGGCAGGAATGCAACACCTGCCGCCGCTATTCCCCGCTTCACCTTGCCTTGCGCCAGTCCAGGCTCTATCATCCTCGCAGAAATTGTCTTTGGGAAACTTTGTTTCCTGTACGGCATATTTATCGCGTGTTTGAATAACGACTGGAGTCCGTAAGCATGAAACAGCAATACCTGATCGCCGCCTTGCTGGCTGGCATGTTCTGCGCAAGCCAAGCCCAGGCACAAATGGCCATCGCGGCCGACGTGGGCACGACGGGCGTAGGCGCCCACCTGAGCGTGCCACTGCAATCGAACCTGAATGCCCGTTTCGGCGTCGGCTTCCTGAACTACTCTTACGACTCCAGCACCGACGACGTCGACTACAAGCTGAAACTCAAGCTGCGCACCTTCGACGCCCTGCTCGACTACTTCCCCATGGACGGCGCATTCCGTCTGAGCGCGGGTGTCGTCTATAACGGCAATAAAATCGACGCCAAAGGCAAGCCGAACAAGACCGGCAGCTACACCTTGAACGGCAACACTTACACGGCAGCCAGCGCAGGCCAGCTGGACGGCACCATCGATTTCCGCAAAGTTGCCCCGTACCTCGGCATCGGCTGGGGCAACCCGGTCAAGGCAGCGGGTTGGGGAATTTCCAGCGATATCGGCGTGCTGTTCCAGGGTTCGCCAAGTACCTCGCTGCGCAATACCGGCTGCGACCCGCTGGTATGCGCCGCGCTGAAAACGGACGTGGCCGCTGAAAACGCGAAACTGGCCGACAAGGTCAAGGATTTCAAGGCTTACCCGGTGCTGCGCATCAGCGCGACCTACCGCTTCTAAGGCGGCCGCAAGCCTGCCAGGCTCGCACCCCAAGCACGCTGCGGCGTGCTTTTTTCATGCCTGCCAGCGACTTAAAACGTGCGTCACGGAAATAATCACCGTGATGTAATGTGCACCGCAACATACCCACTTTGATCTACCTCAAGGAGTATGCAATGAGCGGCACATTACGTGAGCAATTGATCGGCACCTGGCATTTGCAGTCCTACACGGAAACGGCGGTCGGCGAGTCGCAAGCCTCGTATCCGCTGGGCGAAGATGCGCGGGGCAGCATTTTGTATGCGCCCGACGGCTATATGTCCGCGCAGCTGATGCGTCAGGGACGCAAGGCCTTCTCCGGCGGCGACATTTATCAGGCCAGTGCCGATGAATTCCGCGATGCCGCCAGCGCTTACCTCAGCTATTGCGGCCCGTATCACGTCGATGAGCAGCGGGGCTTGCTCAGCCACTCGGTGGAATTGTCGCTCTTTCCCAACTGGATAGGCCAGGTGCAGCAGCGCGTCGCCCGCCTCGATGGCGATACCTTGCATCTGAGTACGTACAAGCCCATGCTGGCGCACGGACGCGAAGTGATCGCCCACCTGCACTGGAAACGCGCCGCGCCGCCCGCCCGTAGCGTTTAGTCCGCGGCAGGCAGGCCATTCGATGACGAGCCGTGTCGGCCGCCATCGGCAGCGCGGTGCACCGGCGCAAAGGCGGCCGGGACAGGGGCGCCGGCACGGCCAATGCGCGGCTGGAATAATCAGGCGCCCGGCACCACAGCCGTCTGCCGGCATGCTTTATCGATTGTTTTCCCTTGGCCGCAGGCGTGCGCCAGCGACCCGGTACAATATTGCCATCATTATGTTTCCGACTGAAAGATCCGATGAACGACATCAATTGCGAAGGGCTGCCGCACATCCGCGTGCTGGCAGGTGAAAATAAAAGCGGCCCCGTGTATGAAACCCTGCCCGCGCGGCAGATTGACGAGCACGTCTACGAACTGCTGGCCTCGCCCGGCCTGACCCTGAACCTGGCACGCGGCGACATCGTCAACATCGCCGACCCGCTGGCCCCGGCAGAAGTCCTGAAGCGCGGCGGCAACTTCTGCATCCAGATCTACGCCGATGCGCTGGAGCAATCCGCAATCGACCAGCTGGAGCGCGAAGTGCAAGAGCAGCTGGGCGGTACCCTGGATGGCCAGTACAAGGGCAACCTGGCCTTCAGCGTTCCTGGACATCACGGCATCTACAACGTCAACGGCCCCTTCGACGCCTTCCGCGAAGCAACGGGCGTCGAATGGTATTTCGCCAACATCTACGCCAACCTGGACGATGACGATGACGAAACCTTGCTCAAGTGGTGGGTGGATATGTAATCGCCGCTCATGCAGTCAGGGAGCAGGCGCCCGCCCGTCCTCGCCACCCGCCAGCGCCCCCTGCGGAGAAAAATAAACGAACTTGCCCGTGGCAGGCTGGTACAGCAAAGGCCCCTCGTCGGAAATGGCCAGCAAGCAAGGCCAGCATGCTGCAAGCGCGGCCGGTGTCAGTGCATAGGCGCGCGCCCGGCTGGCCATGAAAAAAACGGCTGCCGCCCCGGCAGCGTGAAAATGGGAAGAGAGAAACCTTGCCACGCGGCCATCCTGCGCCAAGTGTTCGCTGGAAACTGCATGGAACTCGGCCAGCCAGTCCGGCCCCGACACCGTCGTCCGCAGGCGGTGCCCCGCGCGCAGCTGCATGGGATGCATCTCGTCGGGACGGGCCGACACATGGCGCGTCCACAGTTGCGCCGCCGCATCGGACGTCAGCGCTTGCACCTGCGCCAGCGTCCGTGCCGTGACGGCGAAGTCGGCATCGAAGAATGGCCAGTCCGGCTCAGGCTGCAGCGGCCGGCCAGCGGCGCCGTCCAGGTTCACTATGATTGACATATCTCAAGGTAGCGGCGCAGCACCTTGTCCATGCCCAGCTCAAGGCATTCGACCATCAGCGCATGGCCGATCGACACTTCCAGGATGCCGGGAATATCCAGGAAGCGCGCCAGGTTGTGCAGGTCGAGGTCGTGCCCCGCATTCACGCCCAGTCCCAGGGCCTGCGCCCGCTGCGCCGCCTGCTGGTACAGCACAAACACGGCATCGGCCTGCGCCGTGTCATGGCTTTCGGCAAACCGTTCCGTGTACAGCTCGACCCTTTGCGCCCCCACTTCGCTGGCCCATTCCAGGGCCGGATAGTCAGCATCGACAAACAGGCTGACGCGGATGCCGAGCTCGTTCAATTCCCCGATGACGGGACGCAGCAACGCCGCCTGCCCTTGAATATCCCAGCCGTGATCGGACGTCAGTTGCCCCGGCAGGTCAGGCACCAGGGTGCATTGCGCCGGGCGCGCACTTTTGACGACCTGCAAAAATTCCGCCGTCGGATATCCCTCCACGTTCAGCTCGCGCCCCCGCTCCAGGCACAGGCGCTGCAGCGGCGCCACGTCGTCGTAGCGCGCATGGCGCTGGTCCGGGCGCGGATGCAGGGTAATGCCGGCGGCGCCCAGGTCGAGAAAGCGCGCGGAAAAGGCCAGCAGGTCGGGAAAGTTGCGGCCACGTGAATTGCGCAGCAAGGCGATTTTATTGACGTTGACGGAGAGCTGGGTCATGGACATGGAAAATGAGGACAGGCATCAGTATGAGCAGCGATTGTAGCTGATCGCCCAATGAAATCATTGCCTGCAGACAAGCGTTTCGCACAGTGGCCCAGGCATCCGACCTCATCAGTACGTGCTACCATGCAAGATGGACTCACCGTTTTCAATACATATCATGAAGTACACGCTATTCCTGTTTGACCTGGACGATACCCTGCTCGATTTCAGGGCGTCCGAAAAACGCTCGTTCATGCATACCATGCACACCCTGGGCCTGCGCGACGGCATCGATGCGCTGTTCACGCGCTACCAGGAAATCAACGTCGACCTGTGGAAACGTTTCGAATTGGGAACTGTCACCAAGGACTTCCTGAAAGTGGAACGCTTCCGCAAGTCCTTCCAGGAAAACGCCGTCGACCTGGACCCGGAACTGGCCAGCCGTGTATACCTGGAGTCCCTGCCCGATACGGTCGTGCTCCTCGATGGCGCCAAGCAAGTCTGCGCAGCGCTGTCGGCCATCGGCGAAGTGGGCATCATTACCAACGGCGTCGAAGCCATCCAGAACCGCCGCATCGCCGCATCCGGCCTGGGCGGCTACATCTCGTTCGTCGCCACCTCCGAAGCCTGCGGCCACGCCAAGCCGGACGTGCGCTTCTTCGAATATGCCACCAAGATGGCCAGCGCATTCAACAAGGAAACAACCGTCATCATCGGCGACCGCCTGGACGCCGACATCCTCGGCGCCAATCGCTACGGCATCGACAGCTGCTGGTTCAATCCAGAGCGCTTGGCGAACACATCGGCAGCCGTGCCCACCTATGAAGTGTCCAACCTGCTCGACATCGCAGCTGCGCTGGACGCGGTGCAAGTCAACTTGAAACAGGCTTGATCTCGATCAGGCGTGCGAAGTGACATGCGCGGGAAGCAGTGCAAAAGCGCCCGGCTTCTCGCGTACCATCAAGACTGCGCACCTTGAAGCGTATCCATGCCGACCTGCACTTTCCTGTTACGGATCGGGGCATTGCTCCTGTTGCTTGCCATGCTGGCCACGCAGCGGACCGCAAGTCCCGTGCACCGCTGCAGCAGCACAGCAGCGCCATCATGACGGCGCGCGAGCAGCGGATGCACCTCCTGCTGCCGGCAGCTTTGCCGGAATGCACGGTGCTGGCACAAGTGGCGTTTTCCGCCGGTGACAGCGAAGGCTGGGTAGACAGCAACCGTTTCGACCGCAAGGTGGCCGCTTTCGTCCTGTGCAGCCAGCAACTGCACGTCATCGCCGTCATCGAACTCGACGATAATAGCCACGCCGGACGCGAACGCCAGCACAGGGAACGCGACGCCATGCTCAAGCTGGCAGCGTACGCCGCCTTGCGCTACGCCCCCTCCCCACGCAACCGGCGCTGCGCGCCACTATCGGGCAACTGCTGAAGCAACAAACCGGTGCCCTGCCCGTCTGATGCCACACCACACCATCAATCGCGCGTCAGCACTTCCAGCAAGTCAATTTCAAAGATCAGATTGGCATGCGGCGGAATCAAGCCCACCTGCCGCTCGCCATACGCCAGCACCGCCGGCACCCACAGCTTGCGCGTGCCGCCCACCTGCATGCCTTGCAAGCCCAAGATCCAGCCCTGGATCACCTTGTTATTGCTCAGTACGCAGCGAAAAGGCTCACCACGCTTGTGCGACGAGTCAAACTCCGTGCCATCTTCCAGCCAGCCACGGTAATGCGCCGTGATCAACGCGCCCCGCGCTGCCGCCTTGCCATCGCCCACCACCTTATCTTCAATCTTCAGCTCAGCCGTCATGTCGTTTTCATCCTTCAACAAATCGCAATGCCGCGATTGTACGACAGCATAAAAAAAGCCCCGGCAGTGGCCCACCGGGGCTTCGATCGATTGCTGCAAATTCTGGTGGGCCTCCCGTGAGTCGAACACGGCACCAACGGATTATGAGTGCGTCTGGAAACCCCTCAATAGCCGTCACCACTAATAAAATCAATTAGTTAGCTTGCAGCAAGTCGTCATCGAACGTCAATAGACACCAATAAACTGGACAATAAGTGGACATCATCATTTATCATACTTCCCCTTGCTTAGCTCACCCTTCGTTTCGAGTAGGCGTACAAGAATACGATGCTCCTTCTCAAACTCCCTGAGCTCGTTATCCGCAACAACTTTGATATCTTTAAGCCTAGTAAATTCCGCACGGCGCTCAGCCTCGTTCGCTTTGCTATATGCGCTGTCAGCGTCCTCTTGACTCATCCCATCGCTCTGAAGACCAAAGGCAGCCATTTCTTCGTATTTCTGCAAGCAAGTATTTCGCAATTCCTGATACTTACGATAAAGCTCAATCCTAGTTTCCTTTTCGTAGAATTCTTCTGCCAATCCTAACAAAGCGATAGCAGAAAGACGGCTACTCACCTTCTCCAAGGCCACAAGAAGTGGCTCCTGCGCCTTCAAAATACTACGGTCGTCCATACGAGCATCCCTATTTAGTTGCCATATGGAATTATATTCCTTAGAAGAGAGGCTTGTACTTTGTGTGCAAAGTCGATTAGCCGGCCGGCATCGTCGCTGGCCGGGACGACCGGCCAAAACGCTCCTACATGCCGCCGTGACACGAAAAGGGTTCCGCTTCGCTCCAGCCCTAGCGGGCCTCAAATCGCCCTTTTAGGGTACGGTGACATCAAAGCAGTCTAGCAGAGCCACTATGATTGTTGCATCAAATTCGACCAGGGAACAATATCGAGGGTGCGAAAATGGGTAGCGATAGCGGCCAAGCGGCCCAGTGAAATCAGGGGTAAAAGCACCAAGTACTCCCCCCAAAAAAATCATTGGGCGCTTGAACCAATTTATTCGAAAGCGAAATTAGCTCAAAAATCTAGATGGTGACTGCGCCTTCATATCCCCCCATGGCATAAGCTTCATTCTGGGATACGTAAGGTAGAGCAACCGCCTGGAACGTGTTACGGCGACGAATGCGCTACGCCGCTCCTCTTCCATAGTTGGACCTGGCCGAGCACGAAAATCAGGGAAAGTTCCTTCGGACATTCCGGCTATGAAGACCACATCGAACTCCAATCCTTTGGCCGAGTGAACAGTCAAAAGCCCAACGCCGTCGCGACTTGCCTTTTGCGTCGAACCCAGCGCTTTACTACTCATGAAGTTCGTGAGCGAACGTCCGGAGCTTCCAGATCTTAAATATTGATCCCATTCTTGACGAAAAACGGCTACGTCCTCGTAGACGGCCCGACGTTCTTCTTCGTCTAAAAGATCAGCTCGGGAAATAAGGATGGCAAGCGACGGCATCAAGTCGAACTTTGCCGAAGTATTAACCATGGCTCGCGCCGCATCGAAAGCTGACCTTGCTTCGGGAGCAGTCGCCTCCTTTGCCATCGATTCCACAGCAAGCAGTGCATCAGATGCGATAGCAGGCGGCACTACTGACCATCGCTTAGCCAGCGCCGCGAAGTGAAGCATATCCCTCGGATTCGCCACGAGACGCAAAATTAGTTGGAAATCCTCCACCATATTCGATTCGTTCTCATGATTAGCAGTTAAGCGTTTGTACAGCGGCACACCACGCGCACGCAGCTCTTTTTCTACTGCTAATAATGCAAACCGCGTCCTTGCTAAGACAGCACAGCTTGAGGGCGAAATCATGCCTTCAACATCAGGATGCCCGCTCACACAAAGCTGCTGGATTTTGTCCACAATGATCTTCGCTTCGTCGTCAGCGTCGGAACCGACCATGACAACGCATTCGCCAACGACTGGGACTTGGCCCTCAACGTAATAATTAGAATCCAACGAACGAGCCTTGGCGACAACCGCTTGGGACGAGCGGAAGTTCTCACGCAGCTCGACACGAGTGGCTTTGAATTCGATCTCGAACTGCTCCATGTATTTGGGACTGGACGTATTGAAGCCGTAGATGGATTGCTTAGGATCTCCAACAAGCATTACATTGTTAAAGGTTTCGCCACACAAAGCACGCACGACTGCATACTGAGCCTCGTTCAAATCTTGGGCCTCGTCAATGCAAATGAACTTATACAGACGTTGGTAAAAATCAGCCAACTTCGGATTTTCCGCAAGTAAGCGATAGGTGAGCAAAAGAAGATCATCGAAGTCGTAAGCATTACAAGCACGCATGCCAGCGTCATATCCCTCCACTACCCTTCGCGCTAACGGATCCTCGATTACCGCATAGGTAATCGGTTGTCCTTTGATCTTCGATATCATTTGCAACCATTCATCGACCCTGCGTGCACGCTCTTTTGCCCCCTCAGTATTACCTATCTCCTGCTCTAACACTGGATCGTCAGATATGGCTTTCAGCAAAATATCCCTGCGATCCTTGAACTGTTCGAAAATGTTGGGCGTATCATCTACTCCGACGAATTTACCGCGCTCGGAGAGCATGTCTAGGCAAAAGCCATGCAAAGTACCAATGAACGAGCGGTTGCGAGCTTCGCCTAGGTCCGTTAATCGTTCGCGCATCTCATCCGCCGCCTTGTTGGTGAACGTTAGCGCCAAGACCCGAAAATGCCCAGGCACATTTGTTAACAAGTACCTTACTCGTTCTGTAAGCACACGTGTTTTTCCTGACCCAGGGCCAGCCACGACCAACAAAGGCCCATCAATATGATTGACTACGCCTGTTTGCTGTGACGAAAGTCGGATGGTCGAAGTGTTCATAGTTAGATGTCCTCCGGCGCAAGTGGCGCCTCAAGCTTTGCGATACCCTGTTTGGCCGCAATCACTTCAAATAATGCACGGATGTTAGGAGGAAACTGCCTCGCAGGATCTTTCAAGCTTGAAATTGTAGTTGCTAACGGCTTCGACAGTTTTGTCTTTGCACCATCCATCGCATCCTTGGTCGCACGCTCTCGCCCGCCAGCACTCTTATAGTCCTTAAATCCTCCTCCATTGCCCTTGGACTGCGCTTTGCCATGATGGATTTCAATATATTGATCTAGGAAATTTTCCTTACCAGACATCACGTTCAGTGCCACCTCAATTTCCTGCATGTAACCGTTCGCTATAAGGTGACTTTCAAAATTCTCACCATTTGGGACAATTTCAACATTCGAGCATTTCGCTGCTGTCTCACAGCCGGCTTTTTTCAACGCAGCTTCCAGCCGGGTGACCGGAATCGGCTCTCCGTCCGCCATGATGAACCAGGGAATACCCATACTCTTGGCAAGCCAAATAAATGGAAAGTAATTGTCACCGTTGACACGCACGAAACTGAATCCAAGCTCATGAATGCTCGCCCCCCAGTACGCCTTCGCCCAAATTGGTAGAGCTTGTTCTTCCGTCTGTCCTTCAAAGAGGATCACAGCCGTAGCAAACAAGAGATCTCCACGCGACTCGATGACGGTTTCTTGTAGCTGTCGAAGATGATCCGGATTAGTGAGCTGTTTTAAGTCCAAGCTAGCTACTGTCGTATCGCCACCTTGCTTAATGAACAACCTCAAATCGCTCAAAGCCGCCTGGCCTGCAAAATAAGGCGAATGAGTGCTAACAACACGCTGGCCTGTGATGGCCTTGATGTGCCCAAACAGCGACCGTTGCGCTTGAGGATGTAGATGTGATTCTGGCTCCTCTAGCGCCAATACCGAGTGGACCATATCGCCACTCTCCTTAACTTTTTTGTCACGCCAAGAGGCAAACGCACGGAAGACCAATAACGATGCCAGGCTACGGGTTCCCATGCCATGCCGCGAAAGAGGAAATGATTGCGCTCCACATGTGGAAAATGAAACATCAATACCTTTGGATAAATCACGCAACTGACGGGCAACGGGGGCGATGTCGATTCCCGCGCTATCGGCAGAAACGACGTTTTGTAGGTCAGAAAGCCCTGTCTTGAGGTGCTTAAGAACCTCACTCTTCTCCACGATTTGTTGATTTATTTGAGACAAGGTCGCCTCGATCTCTTCAATGTCAGCATGCTCCAGCCCCAGATCGTCCGTCATCCTCCGCCAAAATGATCCGGCCTTGCGCAGGTCGTCGTCAAGATCACGTTTAGCGTCTATGTAATGTAGCGCGATGGGCTCTAGCTGGGCAGCAGTGATAGTTTTTTCGTTCAACGGGGTTTCACGCCATGTATCAAACGATCGCCACTCCTTAAGTGGCTTGCGCTCAACCACATAGTCCCCCTTAGCGTCGCTCCAGGCCAAAGTCGTTCTGAATGCAATGAATTCAATCAGGTCCATTTTTTCGTCCATGTCTATAATGAACGAGCTTCCCCATAACGTGGTCCAAAAGCTGCCCGGCGGAAACGCCAGCGCACACTTACCGTCAGGCCCGATTGGGAATACCCGCACGTCCACGACCACTGTCCTATCCTTAGGTGCAAACGATTCCCCTGGCTCGACACGAATATCGTTCGCGCCTAAATTTTTGCGACCAGCACCAATGGCCGCGAACATCGCATCCAAAAAACTGGTCTTCCCAGCATTGTTGGCGCCAATCAATACGGTAAGGTCACCCAAAACAACTTCGATATTCGCTAATGATCGGAAATTGCTCACTCGGACATCTGTGACAGCTATTCCACTGCTCGTTGCATAAATCGACATGGTAGTCTTTCTTCCGTTTAGTGCAGTCACATTAGGGTCGCGGTCGGCTTCCCCCTCCGATGGTAAAAGGGTAGAAGCACGAATCAGCTTCAACACTGACGATTAGTATGAGGGTAAGCACTCCATTCGTCACCACGATACTAGAGGCCGTCACCTTGTTTTATCACAGTGGACGAAAAAAAGTGGTGCAAATATGTCACCTTTCATTTTTCTGGAAAAATAGGGTAAAGCACGAATCATCTCCAGTACTGACGAATAGTACGGAGGTAACCCCTTTAGAGCGGCGCAAGCGCAATGGAAAATAAGAAGAAAAGCACGAAGCGATGCTTCGAGAGGCCCTCTAAGCAGATTGATATCTTACCGGCGACGCGAAATTACTTTAGCGCGCTAAAGTATTGGCAGGTCAAGATTCCATGACTTGCAAGATCAAAAGGGGCTCAACTCCCGCAACGGCGTCCATCCTGATGGACTTAAACGTTACGGTGTAGCCAGTGCTTCAGGATCACCCAGCGTCAACCCAGGCTTCCCATCGAGAACACTCAGCTCATGATTGACTCACTTTAGCGCGCTAAAGAATCTGCGAACATCTCGCCACAATCAGAAAATTTAGCGCGCTAAACTTTACAGTTACTCGACTAGTACTTTAGCAGATACTACAAGCACAAGATCGGTCTGTTGTTTGCTTCCTGATGTAGTAGACCAAGAAGCCGGCAGGAAGCCCAGCCCGGACTTGGACTCGGACGACTGCATATCCTGCAAACCACCCAGCAGCATTACGTCACCATCCTTGAGACCTACTGTAGTCGTCAATTGACGCAGGATCAATGTAGGCGACCCAATAAGCCCGTTCGTATTGGCCTTGAAACTGCTGATCTGCGCATCCACGTCCAGGCTAATCTCTCCGCCTCCTAATACACGAGGCAAGGTGTCGATGATGACTCCAGAAGGCGTGTACACAATATTTTGAACCCGATTTCCGGCATTGTCGTTGCCACTGCTGGAAACGGTGGCCGTCTTGTCACCCACTGTCAACTTAAGCTTCGTCCGGTCGTATCCGATAAGACGACTGTTTGTAACCTGCTTGAAACGAGCGTCGCTGTTCAACGCATCAATGACCAATTCAAAGCGGGTGTTCTTCAGGCTAATGGCAGAACCCGAAGTGATTGTGCCGAGCGAGGCTCCAAGCTTGGCACCGAGGAAAGAAGCCGCCAATGAAATACCACGCCCAGTGCCACTACTGTTAGTGACCTCAATCCAAGACGCTGAGACGTCGACCATCTTTGCATGCGTGTCGAGACTGCGGCATAGCGAAAGCATCTTGGAAATAGCAGCCTTAGAGCCCGTCAGCACAACCAGTTCGCCAGCAACAGTTGCCGCTTTGGGACCGAAGCCAGCGGCGACCACGGTGGCCACAAATTCGCTGGTCCGATGCTTCGGTGTGAACAGTTCAGTCTCATCGTCATCCTTACGACCTTGAAAGCCAGCGCCTTCTAATAGTGCATGGCCATCACTATCTGCAGGCACGATTTGCTGACTATTGGTGCTCGGAACAGAGCCGATTGGAGGTACTACTGATGATGCCTGACCAGCGACATCAGACTGAGCAGTCAAAGCTCCCAGCCGGTTAAGCGTCAAATAGTACACACCATCCCGTACCGTCGTCTGAATGCCTTCGCGAGCAAGCAAATCCTCCACAAAGCGCGGAAGATCATCGCTGCTGATCGACTTCACGTCTATGGTAATCCTCCGATCAAGACTCACCACGTCCGGAGCTACAACGAAATCTCGCTTCATCATGCCTTTGAACATGGCCTGCCCGAACTGGACAATCGACACAGCATTGAAACTCAAAGAAACCGGCTCTGCTTTACCAAAGGCGAAAGCCGGGACTAATACCAAAATAGCGACAAGTATTTTCATTGTGCTCCGCCCTTCACCCACAGGCCCTCAGAAATCTCAGCTTCCCAGCCGGCGGGGCCGCTCTTGAACCTAAGTGGCGATACCAAGCGACCATCGGAGAGGACGACGCTGACTGAGCCAGCGTTCGAGAAATATCCCTTGCCGGTCACGGTTTCGGAGTATTTGACCGGTTGCGAAGCATCAGGCACGGCCTTTATAGGAGCAAAAAATAGTGGACCGACGTAGTGCGAACCTGACGCACCGAGCGCAAGGCCCAACAGTAGGGAAAATGCAAGGAACTTGGTCATATGTTTGTGTGGTGGCTTCGGTGGTGATGGGCGGGGTGATAGTAGATCGTAGTCGTGGGGGATACGAACGGGACCAACAAACCCCTCGCGCATCCCGACGCTGGCCTGCAAGTGCCAGCTCGACAGCACAGAATGAATGCCATGCGGGTAGCTATCACTGAACACCTGCGTGGTGTTGTAGACGTTATTGAGGTCGTCGCCGCGGAAGTGCCAACGGTCAGCGACGATGCCGTCAGGGGAACTCCCCAGACGCACAACACCAATGTGCAAGCGCGGCATAGACCCATTGCTATAACCGGCTGTGAGTAGTTGGACACCGGCCGAAACGAAAGGGATTTTCATACGATCAAGGCGACTCATACGCACGACGTACTCAAATAACGACTGACGCAATTGCTTGTCGATCTGGTCAATATTCTGGCAAATGAAGTAGACATCCCAACCGTACTTGCGGGCGTGAATACACCATTCCAGAATAGACTTGCGGCCCTTTTCCTGAAAGTCACGAGTATTCAACCAGGACGCGCACTCATCAAGAAATAAGGCACCGTTGTGCGACTCATCGAAACCAACCAGCAGCTTGGGTGACGGTGGAACGTACTCGAAGACTTTGTCACACGATTTGACAATAGGCTCAAACTCAATGAAACGGTTGCCAGAACCAATAGCGTACAGATCGGCCACGTCCGGCTTGTCGGGCATCCTTATAACAGTGGCACAGGACTGACCTGGCATCATGTGCTCAAGGAATACATCGCAATTTGTGGCCACCCGCTTACCCGAGCGCAGATAGTCACGTAGGAGCTTCATCGCGCCCTTACCCTTGCCGGACCCGAGCTTACCGGTAATAGCGTAGACGGCCATATCAGACCAGCTTATCTAAGATGGTCTTCTTATACGTGTACAGGGCGCAAGCGGCCCACACGCTGCAATACACACTGGCGAGTGTGTATGTCACCGGGTTAAACGCCAGGGACAGGCCCACAGCAAAGTTTGGATGCGACTGGCTGATGGTCTGAATGACGGGTCCACAAACAACGTTTGCGCAGACCTGGCCCGCGGCCCACAACGCAGCGACCATAGCTGTGAGCGTGGTGACAGCCCAAACGCGCATGCCGACTTTGGCGGTGTTCTCGAAGCCAAGATAACCAATGAGAGTTGCCCACATAATGTACTCCTAGTTGACGGCCAGTGCGGCCCGAATTTGCTGGACACAGCCCAGCAAACAGAAGAAAGCCAGGACGCCATTAATGAACGTCTGGAAGGTAGCAAGTGGCGAGCAGACATCCATCATCACTGCCCCGGAATTATTAGGGCTGTCGATCATGGGATTGACGCAAGCGGTGGTCGGAATTTTCGGTATGAACGACCAATTGAAGCGGCTCCAAACGACATCAATCAGCGACTGCGAGGAGGTATTTTTACTGCTGATGCTATCCGTGTAGTACCTCGTTAAATCAGTGGTAGCCTGATCAACGGGGGCGACAATTTGACAGCGCGGTTGCGAAGAACCACCGCATGCCGTGCTTGTGGTCTGCGCAGCTGCCGTTACTGAAAGAATGGCGCACGCCATCCCCATGACCAGCGGACAAGAAGGGAATCGTTTCATCGTCAGTCTCGAATAGCAGATTGAATCTGATTAACGCAGCCATAGACGCAAAGAACGCCCAGAACTGCATTGATAAAAAAGCTAAGACGAGCGAACCATTTACAGATATCCATGTTCACCGTAACGTTTCCGATAGGGCTTTTAAGAGATGGATTCTTGCAGGATGCGGTGGGAATCGGAGGAATGAATGACCAGTCGAACTGATTTGAATTGATGGAATCCATCTTACCTTTCATACCTGTATCGGCCGCCCTGTTGGCCGAGCTGGTGTCGTTCGACTTGATCCAAGTCGGATTATCACCATCCTCTTGAACACTGCAGAGTCCTTGCCCGGGACCGCCACAGCCCAATCCATTATCAGAATTCGGTGGCGGCGTGATGTTGACATGAACAATGGGATACCCCCCAGCACCAGGGTCATAAACGCCGGTATCTAAGCCGGTTTTGCTGCCGTCTTGTTTAGTAATGCCAATGTCGAAACCATTACCAGCGTTCACTCCAACCTCGACCGTCTTGGAGCCGTCGGCGGACGACAAGGTGAGTTTTGCCGCGTCTGTGATACCGTCACAGGCAGGGTTTGCCTTATCCGTCATGAACAACTCCGTACCAGCGTCAAACAGTACTTCACACGTAGTATCAGTGGGTTTTTTAACCTTGCTGGCGTCAGTCAAAGAACACTGATAATTTCCTCCAGCATCCTTGCCAGCAGCAACATAACCAGAATCACAGGCCAAGGTCACATCTGTAGCCAAATCGTATAAGTAGGCGACGCTGATGTGACACTCAGCATTACTGTAGCAAGGAGTAATACTCATCGTACTAATGTACTTTTGGCCATTAAATTTCTTCAGATACTGCTCCGTTGCGGAAATAGGCAACATGCATTCCGCATATTGCTCATTCTCCTTAGGCACACAGGTAGTTTGCAGAGCCACAAACGGGATTGCCTTCGGCAAGGCTGGGAATTTTTGAGGTACAACTTCTATGCCAGTCACCAATCCTGCAGCATAGGAGGCGTTGTATTGGGCGCGCCGTACATTGGCATCTCCACCTGCTACACCAACGCCATTGTCGCGTGGTGATTGAATAAGCACACCGACTTCATAAAAGCCAGTAGGAACGCCTGGTACGCTCTGTCCGGTAGGTGGAGGCCCTTCACCAGAAGCAGCAATGATAGGTTTTGGCGTCACATCACGCTTCCCACTTCCTGCAGCTGGATCGTTAAATTTTTTCGGATCGGGATTCTCTCGCTTCGTATCAGGTTTCAGGCTGACTGTAATAGCAGGCTTCGGTTGGTGGGTAGAAGCAATTGGAGTCTTACTAGTGCATGGGGCACTGAAGGCAAATTTATTGCAGTCCCACCACAGAATCGCACTTATGATGCCAGTCTGGCCCGCGATCAAATCACCAATAAGAATAGAGCCGCCAGTCAGCTCAAGCAGCCAAGCAGCGATGACGGGAACAATAGCTTGTGACCGCATAGGCACGATTAACAACGCAGCAGAAACAAAAGCTACAGCGACAATTTTCTTGATAGATACCATAAGAAGAAGCCCATAAAAAACGGCCAGAGTCGTTAAACGCTGGCCGAGGGTGAAATCGGGACGGTGGATTAACCGGCTTTGCTAAAAGCCTTCTTCATCATCTTGATGCCCCAGAAACCGCCAGCAACCAACACGGCGACGGCAAACGCAGCGGTGATGTAGGTCTGCGCTTGAGTGGACAGCGCGGTGATGGCATCAACGCCTGGGTCGCCAGCGGCGAAGGCAGCGCCAGTAGCGGCCATTGCGGAAGCGGCTGCCGTAGCTTTTTGAACGATTGCTTTCATGTGTAACTTTCTAAAAAATGCCGTTATTAAAACCCCGGTTTGGCGACGCCGAGGAGTGCTGCGGAAACTTTACCGTGACCAGTCATGTTTTCAATCAAGCGACTCGATAGCCTGACGCGCGATACGTCGAATCGCACCACCTGCGTATCCCAAACCAAACGCGGTGAGGCAGTAGCCGACAACCTGATAGATACTCATTTGTGGTCCACAATGCGATGAATGACGTACTTAACAAGATAGACGGCGGCGACAAATAGTCCGGTTAGGAATAGGATCGGCCCGAGCGACTTGAGCAGATAACTCATCGTTGGCCTCCCGCAATCCAACCAAGAGCGAAGAGAACCACGACAGAGATGCTGATCAGTATTTCTGGCGTTACTGAATCCATTTGCACACCTCCGTGCATAAAACCTGCGACACAAAATATCCTTCGTGACAGTTCACAGAGGCGGTATCGCAAGCTTCGTCATAACCATCAAATTGACCGGCTTCATGAAGCCATCGCGTAAATCCAACGTCCCCCTGGATAGGAAGCAAAAAGCATCCTGATTCCTTGTCCTGGACTACAAACTTAACCCCCGCCTCATGCGGCAACATGCTTGGCACCCGGCGTAGCAGCCTTGGCTGCCTCAACCGGGCGCAGCGAGTGAATTACAGTTTTTTGGAGCTTGCCGTTCGTGACGATTTCCATTTCGGCCAAAGCCATGAAAGGAAACGCATCGGCGAGGTGCTTGTATTTCTGATATTCGTCTGCTTTGCCCAGGCCATACTCTGCGCAAGCAGTTCCCATGGCAGAGTCCTTGCTGTTGTCCAGCGCCGTTTCGACATACACTTTGGTGCTGTCGTAAGACTGGCCGTTCTCCATGGTGCCCTTGCTGAACTTCATGCCAGTTACTTTGAGTGTTGAGCTAAATTTCATGTTTTATCCTAGGTATTTTTTGAGACGGCCTACAGACGAGCCCGTTCCCCATTGAGGCCAAAAAATGGGGGGCTAGATGGAAAATGAGCGAAATCTGAAACGACTGGTTTTGCCTGCTTATGGATCGGGACAGGCCCTGAATCGTGAAAACTCAGGAACGGTTTCATACGCTTAGGAAATGCGTTTTCGTCTTTGTTAGTGATCAGGTCGAGCGTCTCCAGATCACCAAATAAGGCACGAAACACGCGAATGTATTTGCCAAATTGACGTTTTGTGATCGCAATCGAATCATCGACAGTAATGTGCTGTGCACGAGCTTTTACCGCCATACGTTCCGGCGTCTCCGTAGTACGGAAGGCGGTAAAGCATGGATATGCGCCGACGAAAAATTTGCTAGGATTTAGCAAAATCAGTGGGTTAATAACGGTATTGGTGTTCTTGAACTCCACTTCACAGCGACACCAGCTTGATTCCTTATCGCCTTCTTTTTTACCTTTTTCATAGAAGCGACAAAACTTAGATGACACACGTTGACCAATGGTCAGCGTCCGCCCTTTTCCACTAGGGCGATCCCAGTTGCCAAGCTTCTGAATTTCAGGCGGGCGACCGCCCTTTTTGAAGCTACAGCCACCATCTCTCCATTGCTGGTAAGCCCAATCCACCGATAAGTACGAGCCGTCAAAGTCGTCATGTGCGAGGTCGATTCGAGAAATCGAGGGCCGGATGGCCACTTGAGTTAAGAATTCATAAAGACGCTTTTCCCAGTCTGCAAGTGCATTCGTGCAGCCTTGTCCTGATAGCATGATCAACATGGTCCGGTTTTGCTTTCCGAAGCAGACAAAGCCCATGCCATCGCCCAGGACCCACGAATCGGCATACCAGTTCAACTTCATACCTCTATGCGTGGTAACGCCGAAACCAAAAATTTTCTCAAGTTGGCGACTGGCCTCTTCGACATACTCTTCATCGGTAATTAGTGTTCGTCCTGCTGTCTTTGACCACGTGTCTTCTGATACTGTGAAATTTAACCAGTCAATCACGCAGCACTGAGCTGATGACGGAAGACGGACCAGCAAGGTCTTGGTTTCACCCTTCCCGGTCAGCACCAGTTCCACCTCACCAAAATCTTCCTCACAAACGCTTTCCCAATGCTCAGGTTGGGCGCCCTCTAGGTTTTTCCCCATGTTATTAATGGGGGGGCATTCGGTGGCGCTTACATGCGCTATTTTCGGCACTAACCGGGCGTTTTCGGCAATCGCGCTGCTCCGCGCCGCCAGCGCTGGCGCGCTGTCAGCTCGGTCAGCGCGACCTGGCGAAGGTTCGCCGACGCCAAGTAATCCAGACTTTAGATTTCGAGCCGAAGACCGACCGGAAGCATCAATGTATGCCTGCACGGATGCATCAAAATCGCTAAACTTTGTGCTCATGAGAACTGAGCCTCAACACATCGTTGCTGAAGTAGCGCGATATTGATCAGTGACCGCTTGCCGATCTTTATGCAAGGTAAATACCCACGAGCAACCATTGCTTCAACCGTATCCATAGTCAGGCCAGTAACCTGGGCAAACTGCCGCCGATCCATCACAGGACAGAACGCCACAGATGGCGGCTGAAAATTTTCAAGTTTAGGAATGTTGCCCATGTATCTTTCTCAGAAATTCGAACCTAGTAGCCCATACGAAAAGCATGGTCGCGTCGCAATGCTTTCCAAGCACTTGGTTAGCAAGCATAATAGGCAAACACGACCACCAATACGGTTTAATTTACCAATTAAACGGTAAAATTTACCGCCAACTCGGCAAATATACTAGGAGAGATTCCCTATGTCAACATCCTTAAGCTCAGATGATGATGTTTTAACAATTACCGTTGACGATCGCCTTCGGTTATTGCTTCAACAATTGACCGGTGGAAAGGCAGATTGGAAGCAGCTGGAAGAGCGAACAGGCGTGTCAGCAGAAAAATGGAGGAACTTCCATCGAGGACAAACCAAGGCGTCGGTTGAGATGCTGGAACGGACCAGCCAATGCTGGCCCGAATATGCGTTCTGGCTGGTGACTGGTGTGAGTGATTGGCAACATGGGCACAGCCAGCCCAACATGACTAAAAAGGTTCGATTGCGAACTGCAGCTAAAGACCTGTTCCTAAAACAGCTGGAAGAACGTCGCTTACTGCAAGACAAGCTTTGGACTGATGAAGATCTAAAAAAATACCACTCTTTGCATACCCATCTTGCGTTAGGCGAAATAGCAGAGGCCAACGCGATCAAACTTGATGAAGCAATTCATCGTCAAATCAAACATTGGTATGACATCGTTGTGGACATTGACGAGCTACAACGAATCCGAGAAGAGCAAGAAACCACTCTCGAACAATTTGAAACTACCGAAGCAAATAAAGAAATGTTCTAACAACCACAATTCATGACAATTAGAAAAACTACATTAGGGTGGTTAGTAGATACCCGGCCGGAGGGGGCTACAGGCAAGAGATATCGTAAGTCTTTTGACACGAAACGGGAGGCGTTGGAGTACGAGGCATGGCTAAAGACAAATGCAACTCAAACTCCTGGATGGCAGCCGGCAAAGCGTGACGTTCGCAAACTTACTGAATTAATTGAAATTTGGCACAGCCAGCATGGACGCCAACTGTCCTCAGGTGAAGACACATACAGTCGCCTAAAGAAGATGGCAGAGGCCATGGGGAACCCCTACGCAGACAAAATGACGGGGGAGCTATTTGCACAGTATCGTGCCGTTCGCATTGAGGCGGGGATTTCAGCCAGCAGCATGAACAGGGAAAAGAGTTACCTGCAGGCTATGTTCAACGAGCTCGCTCGGCTGGACATATGGAAGGGAGAAAATCCGCTTCAAAAGGTCAGGTCATTTAAGATCGCAGAGCGAGAACTATCGTTCCTCACATACGATCAGATCGACCTGCTATTTGCTGAGCTTAAGAAAGGGCGCAACGAACATGTGCACATGATTTCGCAAGTGTGTCTAGCAACTGGTGCCAGGTGGAGCGAGGCTGAAACACTGAGACGTCCACAGGTGCGAAATGGACTGATTCAGTTTGCGCTAACCAAGTCTAAAAAAGTGAGAGCTGTGCCGATCGATGCGGATCTCGAGGCAACCCTTGATGGTCACTATCAGAAGCATTCTTCGACAATTGGGGACGAGCGCTTCTTCAGCACCGCTTACTCAGCATTTATTGAGGCATTGAACAGGACCGGCATAATACTTCCTGCAGGACAAGCTACGCATGTGATGCGGCATACCTTCGCAAGCCACTTCATGATCAACGGCGGCAATATTTTGGTCCTGCAAAAAATTCTTGGCCATAGTTCCCTGGCGATGACCATGCGCTACGCGCATTTATCCCCTGACCACTTGATAGAGGTTCGTACACTCAATCCGCTATCCAAATGGAAAAATGCACAAATTTGCGGTTTAACGGTGGCAGCCGAGGCGACGTCTGAATGCATAGCAATCGAAGCTCGTTCCCTACTATAGACATTTGACGCAACTTGAGCAGATCATTTGGCATCAAAGCTGTCAGGTTGAATTATTAAAGTATCTTGACAGCCAAATACTTCCTTATTTGGAGAAGAGCGTACGAGAAATTCGTATGGGACAAGATACCCCGCACTTGCCTCAGAACGAGCGCGTAAGGTATCCATAGTGAACCGAGCACGCCACCTACGCGAGCTATCCAATTTTTTCTTACGAGTACGATTTTTCATGAGGAGATACTACGCTCAAGTACAACATGAAGCTAACTGAAAAAAATTGGACAAAAACTGGACAACGCAATACAGCCTAAAACAAAAAAGGGTTAGCCGCGAAGCTAACCCTTTGTTTTTACTGCAAATTCTGGTGGGCCTCCCGTGAGTCGAACACGGCACCAACGGATTATGAGACCCATGCTCTACATGCTAAACCGCCTGATAAGAGGAAGCCTATCAAATAGCCAAATTAGCAAGCGAATTCAGACCTTTCACTTCCGTCACTCTCGTAAAAGTAGTAGTCGATTTCACCAGCGCAATCTCATGTAAACAAGAAGCCTCGTCGAAATATGCTTTATTTCCATGGATGATTTTGTTACCGTTTCGACTAATTAGCAACCAACGATAAGTAAATTGCCCCATTGAAAGCAATGTTGTGCCACTACCCGGCGTAACATATATCTCAAATCTTAAACCGCTTTGATCGTATTTTTGCTCAGCCGATTGCAGAAGCCCGCGCAACACTGGAGTTTTATCAACAGTAGCAACAACAAGATCGATGGCATGCTGAGCGCTCTCTTTGCTAACGTACCCATCACCAGTCGTAGCCAGCGGCCGCCCGTCATGAACTAACCGTACGTAAAACTCCCTAGCAGATCCAAGTAGAGAGACGTGCTCGCGAAAAATTTCAAAGTGCATAATTGCTCCTTAGAAAAAAAAGAGCTGACCAAGCTTAAAAACACCCATTACGATACACACGTCACGAAAAATGCCATGTATTATAGTGGTCTCTTCGTGCTGTTCTCACAAGGCCAGCCAGGTTCCCCTTTGGGCAAATGCCCAAGGGGCAGAACCGATCCCGGTTCCGTCCGACATTAATTCCATCAGCTCGCCAATTATACATAAACATCCCCGTTCGACCGCAATTTTCTACCTGTATACATATACAGCAATACTACTGTGGTTACGCACAGGTAATTATAAATGCGTCACTCTGCACTAACTGTATAAAAACCCAGTCGAATTGTTTGTTTTTAAGCAATGACATTATAGTACCTTAGCTCCCGCCTGGCGCCATGAGCACTGGTAAATTAGCGGCATGCACTGCGAGATGACCAGCAGAAAAATGAGCGTACCGCCTCACCATTTGCGCAGACTGCCAACCACCCAATTCCTGTAAAACATGTAGCGGCGTGCCACGCTGCACATGCCAGCTTGCCCATGTATGTCGCAAATCATGCCATCTGAAGTCTTCAATATCACAACGCTTTAATGCCTTGTACCATGCGGCCGTAGTGGCAGAAAACACAGGCTCACCGTTATACGTGAATACCCGTACAGGATGACGACCACGCTGCAATGTCAGCACACGCATAGCATCATCATTTAACGGAACAACAATAGCCTTACGTGTTTTACTTTGATCTGGATGAATCCAGGCAACCCGCCGCACAAGATCAACTTGAGACCAACATAGACCCAGAACGTTCCCCTTGCGCAATCCCGTGGCAAGACTAAAGGCCACCATATGCGACAAATGCTCAGGCAACGCATTCAATAATTCGGACGCCTCGCAATGAGTCAAATAGCGTACCCGGCGATCTGGCTCCTTCAACAAACGCACCTTTGGAATAGCATCAACCCATTCCCAATCCACACATGCCCGAATCAACACAGAACGCAGCAATGCCAGTGTTCTATTCACAGTTCCATTCTTGACACCGGTTGCTCGCTTTCGCTTTGTAATGGCATCAACAACAGAACGATTTATATCGTTTATATCGTAACCAGACAAAAATGGCTCAAGCCACCGAAAAATGCACTTATCAGAATGCAAGGACGCCTTATCAGCCTTTTCGGCCAACCAACGTTCAACCGCATCACACCAAGTTTTCCCGGACAAAGTTTCTAATACCAAGCCAGCAACTGCCATCTACGTGCCCCATAATAATGTTGCCATAAACCAACTATATCAGAACGGACAATCGTACGTCGCGTCAGGCACACCCGGCGCAGTCGCAAGATAAACTACACCCAGCCCGTTGTTACACCACGTCTGCAAACCGTCCATACAATGCCCCTCAATCGCACGGAAAGCGGCCTGCGCGGCGCTAAGCATCGACGTGCAGCCCAATAGTCGCCAAGAGTGGACTTCGGGAACCACAATGCCCTTGGAGCGGAAATAGCGCTTTTGATCGAGCGCCCTACATTGCATTTCCTTGCCGCAATATTTGGCAATGTAGCTGGCGATCTTGTGCGCGCCTGTAACGCCAAAGCCAAAACGATGCGGATCGCGGACGTTGACCTGCCCCATTTGCTCACCGTTCGGCCCAAGACCCAAGACGCTTTGCCAGATCGAACGCAAGAGCGCATACATTTGCCGACCGGCCACCGCCACATGAAAGTGCAGCGCGCCGCGCTCCTGTTCCTCGATAACGGCGACATAGTGAAATTGCTTGTGCTTGCCGAGCTTGCGGCAAAATGCTTTCCAGTGCTTGAGTGCGGTCTCACGATCCACCATATTTTCTCGATACGTCAGCGTGACCATGCGATCAGCACCGATCTGTTTGCAGCAGTGTTTGACGTTCTTTTTCGCACGGCGGCCAGCATCATCATCGTTTGCTTCGCGGTTTTCTGACTCGCCGCGCTTGGCCTTCGTTTTGAGCAGCCTAGCCGGGCCGACAAAGTGCCGTTCCTTAGTTACCGTCACTTCGCACTGTCCGTCAGGAAAAACGCGCTTACGGGCCGTATAGTTGTCGTTCCATGTGTTCTTGATTCCTTCATCGTCCCACCACTCCGGGCGATGTTGCGCAGATGGCTCTACAGGCGAGAAATCAATTGACGCTAAAGCGTTTTCATAATCTAATTCGGTCATTCGGTAGTCCTGTAACGGCAGGTTTATCGAAGGCCCCGGGCATTTAGTAGATGCCTGGGGCTTTTTTTTTGTCCATCAAAAAAACTGGTCTGAAATCCGGTACTGCACTTGCCCGTAACTGCGCTTTCTACTGCTGTGTTCTTAAGTGTCCCTAATACAAGTTTAGCGGCGCTTCGCGCCGCCACCCGCGCTGCGCACAGGTAGCGGCACGAAGCTTTCCGCTACCTTTTGCGCAGCAATTGCTGGCGCAACAATTTCTCGATGACTTGATCCGGCGTGATGTCCTTGAAGCGGATATACGCTTTCAACCCATCCAACAATTTCGCATCGACATGCACCGTCAAGAAGGCCTTGCCATCATCACGTAAGCGCGCCCTACGCTCCTTTTGCCGTTGCGCACTAGTCTTTGCCGCACCAGTAGCCGGACGGCCTCTACCGCGCTTAATCGGGCCGAGCAGATCAATCGTCTTGTCATCTTCAAGCTGTTTCATGCGCAGACCTTCAAAACGGTTTTTCAGAGTGGGCGATACTGGCCAACGTGCTACAGCGAGGTATTAACCAGGGCAGCGGACTGCCCGCTAAAACTTTGAAAACGTGTCGCTCCTCGCTCCGATGCGCACGGGCCGTCTGATGCCCTTACTTCAAAATCAAACGCCGACTTCGACCTACCCTCAAAGATTTTGCCCGCTGGGCCGCTTGTGCCGACACCCCGCAATTACCGTGACAAATCACTATTTTTCTGATGTGCGCGGAACTTGCGCGCTCAATATCAGCACCAAATCGGTATGCAGCTTAGTTCCTGATCGAGCAGCCCACGAGGAAGGCAGAAAGGCGAAGCCAGAGGAGCTATCGACGGTTTGCGCATCGTTCAAGCCACCAATCAACAGCACCTCGCCATCGTTGACCGTGACGGCTGTTTTCACCTGGCGTTTAATAAGCGTAGGCGAACCCGTCACGCCGCTAATAGTCGGCTTGAAGCTAGAAATTTGCCCATCGATGGCAAGGCTGATTTTTCCGCCGCCAAGCACCTTAGGCAGTACGTCGACAATGACGCCGGAAGGCCGATAGATGATGTTTTGCACGCTATTGCCAGAATTGTCTTTGCCGGTGCTGGCGATCGTCGGCGTTTCATCGCCCACCGTCAGCACCATCTTTTGATAATCATCACCCACAATGCGGCTGTTTGACACCTGCTTAAAGCGGCCATCAGTATTAAGCGCATCGATCACCAGCTGGAAATTTGTTCCGCGCAAGCTGATGGCTGACGCAGAATTGACGCTGCCCAACGATGCGCCAAACTTCGCACCGAGCACGCTGGCCATGATGGAAATACCGCGGCCAGAGCTGGCGTTATCCGTGACCTCAACCCATGATGCGGACACATCGACCATACGCGGAAGCTGATCGAGCGCACCGAGCAAAATCCGCATTTTGTTCAACTGCGACGGACTGCCGGTAAGCACAATTTGATTACCAGCCGCCGCAGCACTACGAGCACCAAAAGCCGCAACCACTACCGGCGCCAAGAAATCGGCCGAACGACTCGCCGGCACGTATACCTCAGATTCGTAATCACTTCCCCGGCCGGCGGCGAGACTGGCGTAATCCACGTTCTCACCATCCGAAGGCATGTCAGGCGATTTAAGCTTTTTCAATGGCGCGAACAAGGCCGAATCTGACGACGAGACGGCAGGACTGGCGACATCCAGAGGAGACGCATGCGCCATAGGCAGAGCCTTTGCAGCACGCAGGTAATACACACCGTCGCGCAACTCAGAAGCGATACCAAGATCAGCAAGCACGCCCTCAACAAACGCGGGCAACTGTTGCGGCGTCAAGGACCGAACGGATACGGAAATTTTGCGATCGAGCGCCAACGCATCAGGGGTGATTACGAAGTCACGATCGAGCATGTTTTTATAGGTAGCCTGTGCGAATGCCACCAATGACGCCGAAGCCAAATTGATACTCACCGGCTGACTATCCGCCAACGCCAAACCGGGCAGCATGAGCAACCACAACGCGAGCTTTTTCATACAGCCCCCTTCACCCACAAGCCGGGCTCAATTTGCGCAATCCAGCCACCATCCACGAAGCGAAAGCGCAGCGCCTGAATCACGCGGCCATCGGACAAACTGACCAAATATTTGTGCCCCTGATTCATGTAGCCCACGCCCGTGATCGTCTTTGAGTAGACAAATTCCTCCGTTTGATGCACCTCGCCAGCAGCAAGATACGGTTTGGAAAAGTGATAGCCGAAAATGCCAAGCGCGGCGCCCAGCAGTACGGCGCAAACTAAAAATTTAGACATATGCTTGTGTGGTGACTTAGGAGGAAGCGCCCGAGGACGCAAGAGCGACAAAGCGGCAGGCGTAGCCTGCAATGGCCCGATGAAATCGGGAGGAACACCAGCAAGAGCGGACAAGTGCCAAGACGACAGCAAGGAATGAGTACCATGCGGGTAGGTATCGGAAAACACTTGTGTCGTGTTGTAAGCATTGTTCAGATCATCGCCCCTGAAGTACCAGCGATCCGCCACAAGACCGTCAGGAGAGGCCCCCAACCGCACCACACCGATATGCAAGCGTGGCATGCTGCCGGTGGACGCTCCAGCCGTCATAAATGCAATGGCGGGGCTTAAAAGCGGCACCTTCATGCGATCAAGACGATTCAAGCGCACAACGTACTCAAGCAGCGATTCCCGCAACTGCTTATCAACCTGACTGATGTTTTGCATGATGAAAAAAATGTCCCATCCATACTTGCGCGCATGAATGGCCCACTCCAGCATTTCCGCCCTACCCTTGTCCTGAAAATTACGCGTATTTAGCCAGGAGCCGCATTCGTCCAAAATGAGCGCGCCATTGTGAAATTCATCAAACCCGGGCAACAACTTAGGAGACGGAGCGATAGCCGTCATACCAGCACGGCCATGCTGCAAAATTGGATCAAACTGGATAAACCGATTACCACTGCCCACCATGTACAGGTCGACCGCTGACGGCTTGTCAGGCACCCGTATGACAACGCTTTTATCCGTGGGAGGCATCAAGTGCTCAAGGAACACGTCGCAGTTTGTGGCCACCCGTTTGCCTTCCCGCAGGTAACGCCTAATCTGGTCAATTGCCGCTTTCCCCTTACCGCTCCCAAGCTTGCCTGTAATCGCATAAACAGCCATACGTGCCCCCTACTTAGTCACGATGTTTAAGCCTTTTTTCTGGAAAACGTAAATTTGGCACAAAAACCAAACTGACACGTAACAAGAAACAGCCGCCATCGTGGTCGAATTAAACGCAATGCCAAGACCCACAGCAAAATTTGGATGCGAGGTCGAAATGCCAGCAATACCCTGCGCACAAACTCCTCTGGCACATGACCCCATTGCTGCAATGACGACACTAAAAAACGCCATCATGACCAGCACGGCGGATAGCCGAAAAGCCTTTTCAGCAACCATAAATTTACCGAAAAAACCTATCAGTAATTGAACTATTGCTATGAGTAAATTTCCGAGAAGCGGCATGATTAAGCCTTAGCAGCTGATGTAACTTGTTGAACAGACCCGATCACAGCAAAAAAGCAAATGACCCCGGTAATAAATTTGGCAAATATTTCGACGTACTTACAAATATCGACTTCATAGCTACTAGCACCAAAAGGGTTAGGCACAGTAGGATTAGTGCACACCGCTGTATTAATCGTTGGAAACCAATCGCCATACATCAATTTCTCTTTCACAACAGAACCAATTTGATCAAGGGCGTTTTTATTGTGATAGTCAATGAGTGATAATTCTGAATCACCCTCATCACCATCAACCGACTTCATGCCCTCCTCAGAAATACGGCAAGCAGGTTGTCCAGGAGCGCCGCAATTTAGCTGTTCTTTACCGCCACCCGTGCCGCCACCCGGAGTACCGCCCGTGCCACCGCCCGGAGTGCCGCCCGTACCACCGCCCGGAGTACCGCCATCGCCACCCCGTGCCACCACCCGGAGTACCACCCGTGCCTCCGCCCGGAGTACCGCCATCGCCACCAGTCAGCCACCGCCCGGAGTACCACCCGTGCCACCGCCCGGAGTACCGCCATCGCCACCAGTACCACCGCCCGGATTCTCCGGATCCGTAGGCTCATTACCGGTGCCACTACCATCACCCGGGCCAACCGATCCGGTGAAAGCTGGCGTATCAGTAGGATCACCCCAAATCTGGCATTTTTGACTCGTTTCTTGCATCGCCAAAGTACACTTAACAAGCTCCAAATTTGGAGCCACTGTTGTGGCATCGTTGCAACCAGAAACATCTGTGGTTTTCGCCACGCAGCCCTGAATACACACCTTATAATTTTTAGCATCGGCATCAGCCATGATTGGCTGTTTTAAGACATGCGGAGAAATTTGCCAATACGCTGTAGCGACCTTATACGAACCGAGCGCATCACCTTCATTACACTGAAGCCGAACACATTTTTGCCCAAGAGGCTTCGAGCCATCAGCAGAGAAACGGCTACCATCACAAACTTCAGAAAGGTATAAAGTCACCCATACATAGTCACTTCCAGAACTAGGGTTTTTGGCATAGACCGTATAAGACTCATTCGCCGAAGAACACCTAGTGAGCGTCGGAGCGTTAGCGTATTTCGACTGCAACATAGAAACGACCTCTGCGCAGTTCTTAGGAAAGCCTTCGACAGACGCCCCGTTGCTCAAATTCATCCGGACAACGGCATTGGCCTGAACAGCCACAAAGAGCCAAAGACACAAAGCCAAAAAAAATCTCATAACAACCCCGCCCAAAAAAAAGGGCGACCGAAGCCGCCCGCACAACAGAGCCAGAATTAACCGGCTTTGGAGAATGCTTTTTTCATCATCTTGATGCCCCAGAAGCCACCGGCGACCAGGACGGCAACGGCGAACGCCGCCGAAATGTAAGTGGTAGCAGTGGCGGACAGGGCCGTGATCGCGGCAACACCTTCATCACCAGCAGCCGATGCGACAGCGGAAACGGACACAGCACCAGCCAGAGCCAAACCGCGCAGAATGTTTTTGTTCATTTTTCAATCCTCAGAAATTGGCCTACGAGTAAGATTGGCGACGGCCCCGCGCCAAAATAGAGCTAATCCAGTATTTCGATGGAACGACGGATAATTCGCTGTATCGAACCAGCGGCATAGCCAATCCCAAAAGCAGCCAGCGCAGCAGCGACGATTTCATAAATAGTCATAATTATTTAAAGTCCCAAAACCGCGAAGCAAGGTACTTGACGAGATAGACAGCCAGGACAAATAGGCCGAGCAAGATCAATGTTGGAAGCACCGAGACAAGCAAATCCTTCATCGTTGCGCCCCAGCGATCCAGCCGAGTACAAAAATAACGACCAAAGTCACCGGCAAAAACATAGCGTCTAACTCCTTTTGCGCAGCCTGCGCCTCAGCATATTCACGACCGGTTTGCATGACCCAAGTACAAACTTCAGGATCATTACGAAAGGGAACGGGAATGTAAGCTGACAACCCCGGCGTACGAGGCGCAGTAGTTACGGACATTCCTTCAACGCAGACTGGCATAGGAATTACGCGGCGGTTTGTTGACCAGGGTTCGCCTTAGCAGCTGGAGCAACAGCAGCGCTCTTCGATTGCGAGGCAGAGGAAACGGGAGTAATGGAGAAGACCTGCGAACCGACACGCTTGTCCTGCGAGATCGACACTTCGAATTCAACCTCATACATGCCCGGCTGAGTGTCTTTGAAGCGCTCCGGTAAGACCAGCTCGCCAATCAACGGCTCAATGACGCCGGTATCGCGGTTTGGCTTGTGGACGATGCATTGCGCCATGCGCATATCGTAGTCATTGCCGGTTTTTTTCGAACGGCCAGCCACTTGGGTGACATGCAGAATTTGGATAGTGTTTTTCATGGTCTTTTCCTTGGAGTAAGTCGCCCGCTAGAGCGATTGTGTTTTGCACGGATCAACAGCCGAAAAAACCTCCCAAGGCGTACCAGTGGGCAAACAGGCGGCCCTTGGGCCGGTGACTGAGCGGTTTACATTCAACCTAGATGTGCTATCGTTTACTTAGTTCAAACGGACAAGAGTAAGACCGCTCGGACTAAGATAATAGTATCAGTACGAACGGACTAACACAATTGGAAATAACTATGAATTACTCGGAAATGATAGCGAAAGCCCTTAAAGGGCGATCAGTAAACTCGATGGCAAAGCTATGGGGAGTGAGCCAGAAGGCGCTCGATAGATATGTGAAAGAAGAACGGATACCAGAATACGATCTGGCAGAAAAGATCATCCAAGAAGCGGGAATAAGTAAAGAAGAGGCGTTCGATGTGCTGGCAGCTGCAACCAGAGAGCACAAAGAACGCCTAAAAGATAATTCTGGTGGGCCTCCCGTGAGTCGAACACGGCACCAACGGATTATGAGTCCGCTGCTCTAACCAAGCATGAGCTAGAGGCCCGGGGACTGTGGCGTGGCGGCGCTGTTGATGCCCGCCTCGCGCGGCCGTTTTGGAAACGGACACGCGAGGATAGGGGTATCAGGGGCGCACGTCAAGCCCTATTGGCTTCTAGTTGCCTTCCAAGAAGCTTTTCAGCTTGTCGGAGCGCGATGGGTGGCGCAGCTTGCGCAGCGCCTTGGCTTCGATCTGGCGGATGCGCTCGCGCGTCACGTCAAATTGCTTGCCCACTTCTTCCAGGGTATGGTCGGTGGACATCTCGATGCCGAAACGCATGCGCAGCACTTTCGCTTCGCGTGGCGTCAGGGAGTCCAGCACGTCCTTGACGACGCCGCGCATGGACGCGTGCAGGGCCGCGTCGGCCGGCGCCAGGGTGTTGTTGTCCTCGATGAAGTCGCCCAGGTGGGAATCGTCATCGTCGCCGATCGGCGTTTCCATCGAGATCGGTTCCTTGGCAATTTTCATGATCTTGCGGATCTTGTCCTCGGGCATTTCCATCTTGATCGCCAGGGTGGCCGGATCGGGTTCCGCGCCGGTTTCCTGCAGGATCTGGCGCGAGATGCGGTTCATCTTGTTGATCGTCTCGATCATGTGCACGGGAATGCGGATCGTGCGCGCCTGGTCGGCGATCGAGCGCGTGATGGCCTGGCGGATCCACCAGGTCGCATAGGTCGAGAACTTGTAGCCGCGGCGGTACTCGAACTTGTCGACGGCCTTCATCAGGCCGATATTACCTTCCTGAATCAGGTCGAGGAATTGCAGGCCGCGGTTCGTGTATTTCTTGGCGATCGAAATCACCAGGCGCAAGTTGGCCTCGGTCATTTCGCGCTTGGCCTTGCGCGCCTTCATTTCACCGGCCGCCATCTGGCGGTTGATGTTGCGCAAGTCCGGCAGCGGCAGCACGACCCGCGCTTGCAGGTCGATCAAACGCTGCTGCAGTTCCTTGACGGTTGGAATGTTGCGGCCCAGGATGGCGCTGTAGGCGTGTCCTGCGTTGACTTCACCATCAACCCAGTCGAGGTTGGTTTCATTGCCGGGGAAGACCTTGATGAAGTGGGCGCGCGGCATGCCGCAGCGGTTCACGGCCACGTCGAGAATCTGCTTCTCGATATGGCGCACTTCGTCGACCTGGCCGCGCAGGGTGTCGCACAGCTTTTCCACCACCTTGGCAGTGAAGCGGATGCCGAGCAATTCCTGCGAGATGGCTTCCTGCGCCTTGGCGTACGGCTTCGAGTTGTAGCCTTCTTTTTCAAAGGCGCGGCGCATCTTGTCGAACTGCTGCGAAATGACGGCAAATTTTTCCAGCGCCGTGCGTTTCAGGGTTTCCAGCTGCTCGGCCGAGAAGCCGGCGGCGCCTGAAGCGCTCGCTTCTTCTTCCTCTTCTTCTTCCTCTTCTTCCGCTTCGCCTTCTTCCTCGTCTTCTTCGACGGGCGCGGCGATGACAGGCGCGGCGGCGACCGGTTCGTTTTCATCGACGAGGCCGTCAACGATTTCGTCGATCTTGATCTCTTCGTTGGCGATGCGGTCGGCGGCGGCGATGATTTCGGCGATCGTCACGGGACAGGCGGAGATGGCCTGGATCATGTCTTTCAAGCCATCTTCGATGCGCTTGGCAATCTCGATCTCGCCTTCGCGCGTCAGCAGTTCGACCGAGCCCATCTCGCGCATGTACATGCGCACGGGGTCGGTGGTGCGGCCAAAGTCGGAGTCGACGGTGGACAGTGCGGCCTCGGCCGCCGCCTCCGCCTCGTCGTCGCTGGTGACGACGGCAACGTTATCGGACAGCAGCAAGGTTTCCGCATCCGGCGCGTGCTCGTAGACGGCGATGCCCATGTCATTGAAGGTACCGATGATGCCTTCGATGGCTTCCGGATCGACGATATTTTCGGGCAAGTGATCGTTGATTTCCGCATACGTGAGGAAACCGCGTTCCTTGCCGAACTTGATCAGGGTCTTGAGTTTCTGGCGCCGGCGCTCGAGTTCTTCCTCGCTCGCTTCCGTGTCGGACGAGAACGCGTCCTTCAGCAGCGCGCGTTCCTTCGCCTTGCGGTCCTTGGCCTTGGCCTTGTCGACGGCCTTCAGTTCGGCCCGCTCGACGGCGTTCAGCGCGGCGACTTCATCATTTTCTGGCTGGAATTCTTTAGGCTTGCGGCCGCGGCGGCCTGGCACTTTTACCGACGGCAAGACATATCCGGACGTATCGATCGCGGCCAGGGTGGCGGCATCGGTCGTCTGGCTGACCACGGGAGCGCTGGTGACGCGCGCTTCAGGCCGGTCGAGCGCCTTTTCGGCTTTCGTGGTAACTTTAGTGGGCTTTGCAGCCGCTTTGGATTCGGGTTTCTTGATTGGCACAGGCGCTTTCGATTACACAACGACTTGCTTTACGGTGGATTAGGATAAAGTTTGCTGCCGGCCCCCTGTCTACCTGCGGGAACCACCATCTTCGAACCTGCCGACAACTCAGGTTCGACACTGTTACGTTACTTACACCTCATCGGCCACGATCCGCGGGATACGCAGCACTTCCTGTCCACCGACTGTCGCCAGCCGTGTTCGGCAGAAAATTCTGCATCCGACCGCGTTGGGAGCGAGAGCCTGGCGCGGCTTGCCGGCGTTTGCAAGCCCTGCTTGCCACGCCGAAAACGCCAGTTGGCCCTGGCTGCCGACACGATCCTTTTGCGCCGATCAAGAGCCTAACTTACTGAAAACAAATACTATTTACGAAACAGAACTAGCTTGCCAAAGCACACAATACTTAGCATTTAATTATAGCACGCGAAAAATGTTTTTCCAGTGCCCGCCGTACCCATCCAACAAGATTAGCGATTCACCAACTCGGCGTCGCGCTGACGCTCCAGCTCGCCCTGCTCCTGCGTGATTTCGCGGTAGCGTACACCAATTTTCTCGGATGGCAAACCCGAGGCAAACAATTGCTGCAATTCCGCCTTCAAGGCATTCAGTTTGATCTCGCGGATGGTGCTGACCAGCCACGACAATTCGCTGTCGTAATCGGATTCCGTGCCGGCCGCGATCTCGCCGATGATCTCGTCGTATTCGCTGCCCAGCTCCTTCAATTGCTGCGCCAGCGCGGCAAAACTGCCATGCTCGCCCAGCGCCTGCCCCACGGCCACCAGCTGCCCCAGACTGTGCGCCGCATCCGGCCCCAGGTGCTGGAAGGCGGCCAGGGCCGCTTCGTCGATGCGCAAGGTCAGCGGCGGATGGGCCACCAGCATGCGCATGATCTTCAATTCCAGCCCGACAGGCACGGGGCGGCCCGACTTCGGCGGCGCCCTGTGCGCCACAGCCACGGGCTTGGCCAGCTCAAACAGGCCTTCGATCTCGGCCGGCGTGGACTGCGTCAGGGATGCCAGCCCGCGCACGATCTGCAGGCGCAGGGACGACGGCGCCATCAGTTGCAGCAGCGGCTTGGCGTCGAACTGCACGCGGGCGCGCCCTTCCGGCTCCGACAGATCATGCTCGCCCGACACTTCCTTCAGCAAGAACTGCGACAGCGGCATGGCTTCATGCACCTGCTGCTCGAAACCTTCGGCGCCGAACGCGCGGATGTAGCTGTCCGGGTCATGTTCCGACGGCAAGAACAGGAACTTGATGGTTTTATTGTCCGACACATGGGCCAGGCTCGCTTCCAGCGCGCGGCGCGCGGCGCGGCGGCCGGCCTTGTCGCCGTCGAAGCTGAAAATCACGTTGTCCGTCTGGCGCAGCAGTTTTTGCACGTGGGTGGGCGTGCACGCCGTGCCCAGGGTCGCCACTGCCTGCGGGAAACCCATTTGCGCCAGCGCCACGACGTCCATATAGCCCTCGGTCACCAGCACGTAGCCGGCGTCGCGGATGGCCTGGCGCGCCTCGAACAATCCATATAGTTCGAATCCCTTGGAAAACAAGGGGGTTTCCGGCGAATTCAGGTATTTCGGCTCACCATGGTCGAGCACGCGCCCGCCAAAGGCGATGACCTGCCCCTTGGTATTGCGGATCGGGAACATGATGCGTTCGCGGAAACGGTCATAGCGCTTGCGGTTATTCCCCTCTTCATCGACCTTGTCGATCACCAGGCCTGCCTCGGCCAGCGCCACCACGTCGTAGTCGGGGAAGACGGAACGCAGGTTGTCCCAGCCGCCAGGCGCGAAGCCCATGCCGAAGCGGGCCGCCACTTCGCCCGTCAGTCCGCGGTTCTTCAGGTAGGCGATGGCTTCCGGGGCGTGGCGCAATTGCCCGCGGTAATAATCGCAAGCCTGCGTCATGGCATCGGACAGCGCCAGGCTCTGCGCCTGGATCTGCGCGCGCTGGGCCGGCGGGATTTTATCGTCCGCTTCCGGCACCACCATGCCCACGTTCTGCGCCAGGTCCTTGACGGCATCGACGAAGCCCATGCCCGAATACTCGATCAGAAAGCCGATCGAGGTGCCATGCGCGCCACAGCCGAAGCAGTGATAGAACTGCTTGGTGGGACTGACGGTAAAGCTGGGCGACTTTTCACTGTGGAACGGGCACAAGCCCATGAAATTGGCGCCGCCTTTTTTCAGTTGCACATAGCGCCCCACGACATCGACGATATCGACGCGGTTGAGCAAATCGGAAATGAAGGATTGAGGTATCACTGGCGAGGGCGGGTCTTGTTGTAGGTCAGACTATACTACCGCACGCGGCCTGATGTTGAGCCAGGTCAACGTGTGGGCTGTTGAGAGGCTGCCAGCGCGATGGCCGGCAGCCTTTGTTACTTTATATGCGGCTTAGGCAGCCGGCGTCAATGCCTTCTTGACCAGGGCCGAGACGACCGTCATGTCGGCACGGCCAGCCAGCTTCGGCTTGACGATGGCCATGACCTTGCCCATGTCTTGCGGACCGGCTGCGCCCGAGGCGGCCACGGCGGCAGCCACTTCAGCGGCCACTTCTTCTTCCGACAGGCCGGCAGGCATGTAGCCGATCAAATGCACCAGCTCGGCTTTTTCAATATCGGCCAGGTCGGCGCGGCCGCCCGCTTCGAACTGGGTGATCGAATCCTTGCGCTGCTTGATCATCTTTTCCACGATGGCCGTCACGTGCGCATCCGTCACTTCGATGCGCTCGTCGACTTCCTTGCGCTTGATTTCCGCCAGCAACAGGCGAATCGTGCCCAGCTTGCCCGCTTCCTTGGCGCGCATGGCGTTTTTCATGTCTTCGGTAATTTGTTCTTTCAAGCTCATGGCAATCCTCGTTGGTCAGTGTGGGAACGGTGCTCGTGCGCGACCAGAAATAAGTACGGGCCACAAAAGCGAAAACCCGCTGCGGCGAACCGGAGCGGGTATGCGACTCATCTGAAGTATAACCCCAGGCGAATCAAAACAAAACCCGTGGCGAACAAGGCGCCGTACTACCCGGGTTGGTTCTGATTGAACAGTCTTAGAATAATTTTTTCGGCAGTTGTTGGCTGCGGATGCGTTTGTAATGACGCTTGACAGCAGCTGCCAGCTTGCGCTTGCGCTCAGCTGTTGGCTTTTCGTAGAATTCGCGAGCGCGCAATTCGGTCAGCAGACCAGTTTTTTCGATGGTGCGTTTGAAGCGACGCATTGCGACTTCGAACGGCTCGTTTTCTTTAAGGCGAATAGTGGTCATGTAAAATTCAAACCGTTGAGGTGGTGTATAGGAAGAGATAGATAGTAGCAGCTTTTATTGGAAAAGGAAAGGCCCTTCCCCACTTGCGTGCGGCATGCAGCCTGAGATTGCTGCCTGGCTGTGGCGTAAACCACGCATCCAGGCAGCAGTATACCTGATTACGCTGACACGCCTGCCTTGCGGCGGCGCGCCATCAAGCCCAGCAAGCCCAGGCCCGCCAGCAGCATGGCATAGGTACCCGGCTCCGGCACGGCACTGACATTCATGCTGACGCCATCGAGGAAGGCCGAGGTATCGCGCGCATTGTTCGGATTGATGCCGGCAAAGCTCAGGGTATGGCTGCCGGCGCCGATGTTGAGTGCGTTCACGCTGAAACTGGTCCAGCCCGTGCTGCTGACGCCATACAGGCCCAGCTGCGTGCCGTCCAGGCTGACAGTCACGGCCTGGCCCTGGTCGTAGCCGGGGCGCAGCGCCAGGTTGAAGGCGAACGCGTAGTCGGCGGCACCCGTGCTGACGAAGCTTTGCGAGATGGAGGACGTATTTTGCAGGAAGGCAAAAGCATTGCCTTCCTGCGCCACGCCATTCCAGGCCGTGTAGCTGGCCGACACACCGGCGCCGCCCGTGAAGCTCCAGCCCGGCGCCACGTCGCCATACAGGTAGCCGCCGCCGACGGTATTATCTTCAAAACCGCCATTGCTCAACACGGGGGCGCTGGCGAAGGCGCTGGTACTGAGCAAGGCAACTGCGGCGGCGGCGATCAGGCGTTTCATGATGACTCCAGGGTAATGTTCATTTAATTGCCATCAGGCATGTAAAATATCTAAAAATCAATTTACATGGCAAGTATTTAACATCCACTTCTTGAAGTCAAGAAAATTATCACCAATAATCACAAGCTGAGGCCGCCCAGCAACTAACTATTACTGCAGGGCAATTCCTGCCGCCACGCCCGAGGCCCACGCCCACTGGAAGTTGTAGCCGCCCAGCCAGCCCGTCACGTCCACCGATTCGCCGATGAAATACAGGCCCGGCACTTTATTCGCCATCATGGTCTGCTGCGACAGTTCGCGCGTGTCGATGCCGCCGCGCGTCACTTCCGCCCTGCGGTAGCCTTCGGAACCGTTGGGCACGATGGACCAGGCATTGATGGCCTGGCCCAGCTTGCGCAATTGTGCGTCCGGCATGTCGGCGATGCGCGCGTCGGGCGCCAGGCCATTGACGGCCAGCAGGCAGTCGGCCAGGCGCTGCGGCAGCCACTGGGCAACGATATTGCCCAGCTGCTTCTTCAGGGTGCCCTTGCCTTCGATCAAGGTCTGCGCCACGTCCACTTCCGGCAGCAGATTGATGATGATGGGCTCGCCCGGCAGCCAGTAGCTGGAAATTTGCAGGATGGCCGGGCCGGACAGGCCACGGTGCGTAAACAGCAAGTCTTCGCGGAAACGCGCGCCCGTTGCCTTGCGGCCCTTCAGGCTGCCCGTTTCCACATCCACTTCCAGGGCGATGCCGGACAGTTCCGCGAACGGCGCCCAGCTGGCGGGATCGAACGTCAGCGGCACCAGCGCAGGGCGCGGCTCGACCATGTTCAATGCAAATTGTTTGGCGATGCGGTAGGCAAAGTCGGTAGCGCCGATCTTCGGGATCGACAGGCCGCCCGTGGCGATGACGATGCTGGCCGTCTCGATGTCGCCGCTGTCCGTCTGCAGCAGGAAACCGCCATCCGCTTGCTGGGCAACATTGTCGATCTTGCACGGCATGCGCCAGTGCACGCCGCCAGCGGCGCATTCATCCTTGAGCATGTCGATAATCTGCTCGGCCGATTCATTGCAGAACAGCTGGCCCTTGTGCTTTTCGTGGTAGCCGATGCGGTATTTTTTCACTAGCGCAAGGAAATCCTGCGGCGTGTAGCGCGACAAGGCGCTCTTGCAGAAATGAGGGTTTTCCGAGAGGAAATTGAGCGGCCCGGCATTGACATTGGTGAAATTACAACGCCCACCACCCGAGATGCGGATCTTTTCGGCCAGCTTGGCCGCGTGATCGATCAACACCACGCGCTTGCCCTGCTGGGCGGCTACCGCCGCACACATCATGCCGGCCGCGCCCGCGCCGATCACTGCCACATCAAATTGTTTTGCCATAAAAATTCCGCTCACCGCTGATTACAAAGACGCCATTGTAAACCGCGGCGCCCCGGCTAGCGCGGCCGTGCTGCAATCTGCCGCGACGCCATCAGGCATTGCGCGACCTGCTCCGCGATGGACGGCGGCACCGGCACCTCGCCACGCAGCACGGCGGCAATCCATTCAGCCGTGGTAGCCGCATCGCGCTCGGCGGGCAGGTGCGGCAAATCGTCCACCTGCAACTGCTTTTCCACCAGCAGCGTGCGCTCAATGCCGTGAAACCAGTCGATCTGCTGCGCCTTGTTGGCGTTGGCCACCGTTTCGCCTTCCGTGCCGCGCATCAGGAAGGCGTCGCCGCGCGCCGGTGGGGAGGCGGTGAGGAAATATTCTCCGAGCATTTCCAGGTATTCCGGATGCGTGTACGACACCAGGCGCAGGGCCGGGCCAGCGAACGGCTGCATGATTTTGACCAGGGTATGCGTGGAATTGCGCACGCCCAGCACGCGCCGCAGCGACAGCATCCAGGCCAGACGCGGCGCCAGCGCCTCGATAGGCATAAAGGCCACCTCGCCACGCGCCATGGCGGCCTCGGCTTGTGTATGGTCGGCGCAGGCTGATACGTCCAGCGCGGCCAGCACCTCGGCCGTGGTAATGCGGCCCGGGTCACTGGTAACGCCATGCACGAGCACGGGTGCGCCGGCGCGCGCCAGCAGCAGCGCCAGCAGGGCCGTCAGGTTGGCCATCTTGCGCGCGCCGTTGTAGCTGGGAATGATGATGGGGGCGAATGCGCCGACCGGCGCGGCCAGCGCCGCAAACGAGGCCTCTGCCGCGTCGAGGAAACCGGCGATCTCGTCCACCGACTCGCCCTTGATGCGCATCGACAACAAAATACCGCCCAGCTCCAGGTCCGAGACCCTGCCATCGAGCATGGCACGGTACAGGGCGTGGGCATCCATGCGCGTCATGCTGCGCGCGCCGTTCTTGCCGCGTCCTATTTCCTTGATGAAACGTGCGGCGGGAAATGGCTCACCGGCCACGTCGGTATGGGGTATGGAAACAGTAGTCATGGCGCCAGCTTACACGGATTTTTCCCTGTATAGCCATGCTGGCGGCGACGGAAGGCGACTATGCAACAGTCGCGGCAAAAAATATTTCCGCCAAAAAGTGCCGGTGCGCTGAATCCGGCCAACCGGCACCTGCGTATATGACTGCACAGGAGGACTCATCATGAACCACGCGATCAAACAGGAAACCGCCTTCGTCGGCATCGAAACGAGCAAGCTGCTGCTCAAGGCCGTGCTCATATCGAGCGGCGACGTGCTGTGCAAGGTGCTGGAAAACGACCTGGCCGGCTTCCGCTGGCTGCGCAGCTGGCTGCAAAAGAACGACGTGCCCGTGATGGGCTTGCGCGTCTGCCTGCGCCTGGATGACCCGAACAGCGAAGCGGCCGCGCGTGCGCTGGCCGGCATGGGCATGCTGGTCTGCGACGCCCAGCCCGGTCCGCTGGAAGCCTATGTGCACAGCTGCGGCTTGCCCGCTGGCGCGGCGCGCGGCGCCGTGGTGCTGGCGCACTATTGCGCCTCGGAACGCCCCGCGCGCTGGACGCCGCCCTCGCCCGCCTACGTGGAACTGCGCCTGTGGCTGCGCCGCCTGCAAGCCGTGCAGCAGGTGCGCAAGCAGGAAATCGCACGCCTGGAAAGCCATTTCCATGCGGGCCAGATCGCCCTGCACCAACTGCTGCGCCAGCAGATCGCCTGCCTTGACGCACAGATCCGCCAGCACGAAACGGCCATCCTCGCGCATGTGCGGCGCCACCCCGGCCTGCCCAAGCCGCCGGAACTGCTGGGCAGCCCGCAGCGTATCGGCCGCTACACCTTTGCCGCCAGCAACGCCAGCGGTCATTAAATTCCCCCTGTGCAACAGGCCGGGCTGCGCGCGGGCCTGTTGCAAAAAGCACTGCGCCATCATCGTTTTGCCGCACCGGCCGCCGCCAGGCCGCATTTCCGCTACACTATTGCCTCTTAAAGAACGCAATAGCGAAAGCCGAGCCAGAATCATGAATACGCCAGACATCGAAAATATCAACGTCACCTCTTTCGCGCCCATGCCGACACCGGCCGAACTGCACGCCAAGCTGCCCCTGTCGGAGAGCGCCTTCGACACCGTCAGCCGCGGCCGCGAAGCGCTGCGCAACATCATCGACCGCAAGGACCAGCGCCTGTTCGTCGTCGTCGGCCCATGCTCGATCCACGACCCGGTCGCCGGCCTTGATTACGCGCGCCGCCTGAAAGCGCTGCAAGAGGAAGTCAAGGACACGATGCTGCTGGTGATGCGCGTGTATTTCGAAAAACCGCGGACCACCACGGGCTGGAAAGGCTATATCAACGACCCGTACATGGATGATTCCTTCAAGGTCAACGAGGGCATGGAAAAGGCGCGCCAGTTCCTGCTCGACGTGTGCGAACTGGGCCTGCCTACCGCCACCGAAGCGCTGGACCCGATCTCGCCGCAATACCTGGGCGACCTGATCGCCTGGACCGCCATCGGCGCGCGCACCACCGAATCGCAGACGCACCGCGAAATGTCTTCCGGCCTGTCGACGCCCGTCGGCTTCAAGAACGGCACCGATGGCGACATCAGCATCGCCGTCAACGCCATTTTGTCCTCGGCGCACCCGCACTCCTTCCTCGGCATTAACGGCGAAGGCAATGTCGCCATCGTGCGCACGCGCGGCAACGCGTACGGCCATGTGGTGCTGCGCGGCGGCGACGGACGTCCGAACTACGATTCCGTCTCGATCGCCATCGCCGAACAGGCACTGGCCAAGGCCAAGCTGCCAGCCAACCTGGTGGTCGACTGCTCGCACGCCAACAGCTATAAAAAGCCGGAACTGCAGCCGCTGGTGATGGGCGACGTGGTCAACCAGATCCGCCAGGGCAACCGCTCGCTGGTGGGCGTGATGATCGAATCGAACATCGTCGGCGGCAACCAGAAGATCCCGCAAGACCTGTCGCAACTGACCTACGGCTGCTCCGTCACCGATGGCTGCATCGACTGGGACACGACGGCCACCATGCTGCGCGATGCGCATGCGCATTTGTTGAATCGTCCGGCGTAATCGCGGCCAACGATGTTGTCGGATTACGGCCCTGCGGGCCTAATCCGACCTACGGCTGCTGCATCACCGACGGCTGCAGCGACCGGGACACGACGGCCACCATGCTGCACGATGCGCATCTCGTCAATCGCCCGGCATAAAATATACGGCCAACGATGTTGTCGGATTACGGCCCTGCGGGCCTAATCCGACCTACGAAGTCACTGGCTGTGTCAATGCGTAGGTCGGCTTAGCGCGCAGCGCGTAAGCCGACACTGCCCCGTAACATATCACGCCATCTGCACATGCGGCAGCACGGCGAACGAGCCGGCCAGCGCCTGTTCCGCCTTGCTGGCGGGGATGTTCAATTCATTCATGTCCAGGTAAATGCGTCCGTCCAGGATACGCACGGCGTACAGGCGCGCCAGGCCTTGCACGGGCGCCACCAGGCGGCCCGAATCGAGCTCGATGATCCAGCTGTTCTTCGGCCCCATCAGGTTTTTCTCCATCAGCACCCCGTGCGCCAGCGGCCCGCCCAGGCAGGGCACCGTGTCGAGCAACGCATACACCGTGTCGTCAAAGGCGCGGAACAGCGCCACGCCGGGCAAATCCTGCCAGGCCAGGCCCCGCTGCACCATGCGCGCGCCCGTTGGCGGCATATCCTTCAGGCGGCAAATCATTTTCCATTGTTCTGGCATCGCTGGCTCCCCGTGAAAAATGCACAAGCATCCATAAGCAAGAGCGGTGCCAGTACCGGAACAGGCGATAAAAAGCAGTCAATCGAGGCAAAAATGCCACGACGGCGCACTGCGCAAGTGCACACTGCCGCCGAAATGGTGCGCCGGCCGCACGGTGGACTGCCTGGCTTTCCTTTACAATGGCGGATTACTCCTCCCTATTTAGCACCTTCATGATTGTTCTTGGCGTCGAATCCTCCTGTGACGAAACCGGCCTGGCCTTGTACGACACGCAGCGCGGCCTGCTGTCGCACGCCCTCTACTCGCAAGTGGCCATGCACGAGCAATATGGCGGCGTGGTGCCGGAACTGGCGTCGCGCGACCATATCCGCCGCGCCATCCCGCTGCTGGAAGAAACGCTGGCCAAGTCCGGCGTGAGCCTGCCCGAGATCGACGCCATCGCCTACACGCAGGGTCCAGGCCTGGCCGGCGCGCTGCTGGTCGGATCGTCCGTCGCCTGCAGCCTGGGCCTGGCCATCAACAAGCCGGTGCTGGGCATCCACCACCTGGAAGGCCATCTGCTGTCGCCGCTGCTGGCGTCGGAGCCGCCGGAATTCCCCTTCATCGCTCTACTCGTCTCGGGCGGCCACACGCAGCTGATGCGCGTCAATGGCGTGGGCCAGTACACGATGCTGGGCGAAACGCTCGATGATGCGGCCGGCGAAGCGTTCGACAAGTCGGCCAAGCTGCTGGGCCTCGGCTATCCGGGTGGCCCCGCCATTTCGCGCCTGGCTGAATTCGGCGACCCGCTGGCGTATAAACTGCCGCGCCCGATGATGCACTCGAAGGATTTCAACTTCAGCTTTTCAGGACTGAAGACAGCCGTGTTGACGGTGGTGAAAAACCATGAAGAAAAAGTCATCGCGAATATCTGCGAACAGGACAAGGCGAACATCGCGCGCGGCTTCGTCGACGCCATCGTCGAAGTGCTGACGGCCAAATGCGTCTCGGCCCTCAAGCACACGGGCCTGAAGCGCCTGGTGATCGCCGGCGGCGTGGGCGCCAACGCGCAGCTGCGCGCCTCGCTCAACGCGGCGGCCGCCAAGAAGCGTTTCAAGGTGTATTACCCGGAGCTGGAATTCTGTACCGATAACGGCGCCATGATCGCCTTTGCCGGCGCCATGCGCCTGCAGATCAATCCCGCCGCGGCAAAATACGACTACTCATTCAATGTGCGCCCACGCTGGCCGCTGGACGAAATCCGGGAAATCTAGAAACCCTCAAGCGAAGGGCCGGGATCAGCCCCTGAGGGGCTGGCTCCGGTCGTTGCTATCGGGTCTTGCTCCGCCAGCAAAAAATTCCGTCGCAATACTACGCTACCCTCCACCACCGTCTCATCCTTCAACGCCACGCCCGACACCTGCCGTGCAAATGCCTGCGACAGCAGGTAATGCAGCCGGTACGCAGCCGGCGCATACGCCAGCCCCTCGGGGCGCACATTCGAGATGCAATTGCGGCTGTCGTCCAGCAAGCCCGCTTTCGGCGCCCACGTCAAATACAGTCCCAGGCTGTCCGGCGAACTGAGACCCGGGCGCTCGCCGATCAGCACCAGCACGGCACGCGCCTGCAGCAGTTCTCCCACTTCATCACCGACTGCCACCCGGCCCTGCGCCACGATATGCAGCGGCGACAGCGTCCAGTTTTCCAGCGCCAGCCGTGCGCGCAGCGCGGCCAGGAACGGCGCCGCGTGGCGCTGCACGGCCAGCGCCGACAAGCCATCGGCTGCCACCAGGGCCAGGTCGACGCCCGGGGCACCGG